>JAUMBN010000121.1:0-1910 GCA_032119675.1 Solirubrobacteraceae bacterium
GAAAATCCAGCCCAAGTACTCGACCAACACCGGCGTGCCGGGGGCGGTCGAAGGCCAGGCCTGATCGGTGCCCCGCACCGCCGGGGACGCCGCCGTTCGCGAGCACCTGTGCGGCGCCGACCCCGTCCTCGCCGGGCTGCTGGAACGCCACGACGTCCTGCTCGTCGAGGATGACGACACCGAACGCGAGCACTACGCGGCGCTGGTGCGGTCAATCGTCGGCCAGCAGCTCTCGACCCACGTGGCCCGGATCATGTGGGAGCGGATGCTCGAGCGCTTCGGCGGGAGGGCGCCGACGCCGGAGGAGGTCCTGGCCGAGGACCCGGAGGAGCTCCGGGCGGCGATAGGCCTCTCCCGCGCAAAGGTCTCGTTCCTGAGGTCGCTGGCCGAGCACGTCACCGCCGGCGAGCTGGACCTCGACGAGGTTGCGGGAATGGACGACGACGAAGCGATCGCTGCGCTCACCGGGGTGCGCGGAATCGGCGACTGGTCGGCCCACATGTTCCTGATGTTCCAGCTGCGCCGCCCCGACGTCCTGGCGTGGGGAGACCTGGCTATCCGCCGCGGCGTACAGGAGGCCTACGGACTTACCGAGCTGCCGGACCGGGCCCGGATCGAGGAGATCGCCGAGTGCTGGCGGCCACACCGGACGGCGGCCTGCCGGATTATCTGGTGGAGCCTGGACGGGCGCTCGGAAGGAGCGCCGGCGACGACTAGAGGGCGCTGACCGCCTCCTCCTCGTCCTTGACCTGGAACGAGGAGCCGCAGCCGCAGGCGGCCACGACGTTGGGGTTATTGACCTGGAAGCCTGCTCCCTGGAGCGAGTCGACGAAGTCGATTTCCGAGCCATCCACGTAGGGCAGGTGCTGGGGATCGACAAGGAGCCGCAGCCCCTTGTCCTCGAAGGTGATGTCGTTCTCGCGCTGCTCGTCGAAGGCCAGCTGGTACTGGAAGCCGGAGCAGCCGCCGCCCTTCACGCCGACCCTGAGCCCGGCCACGGCGACGTCGGATCCCTGAGCCTCGAGGTACTCGCGCGCCTTGGTGGCACCCCCGTCGCTGAGGGTGATTCCCTTTGCCTTGAAAGTGACTTCGGTACCAGACATCGCTTCAGGAAGTATAGCGGTAGCCTTGCGGGTAGGAGATGGCCACGGCAGCGGAAGTCAAGCAGAGGATCGAGGACGGAATCGCCGGCGCCAGCGCCGACGTGAGGAGCGGCGACGACGTCCACTTCAGTGCCCGGGTCGTCTCTCCCGCTTTCGACGGCCTCAGCCTCGTAGAGCAGCACCGCCTGGTCTACTCCCTCTTCGGAGAGGGTGAACTCGGCGGCGAGATCCACGCCCTTTCCCTGACTACGGAGACCCCATGAGCGAGCAGCCCGATACCAGCCTTCGCGACCAGATCGCCACCGCGATCCGCGACAACAACGTGATCCTCTTCATGAAGGGCACCCCGGAGCAGCCGATGTGCGGCTTCTCGGCCCGTACGGCCGCTGCCCTCCAGTCGCTTCCCGTCGAGTTCGCGGCTGTCGACGTCCTGCCCGACCCACGCATCCGCCAGGAGCTCTCCTCCCTCTCCAACTGGCCGACCATTCCCCAGCTCTTCGTCAGCGGGGAGCTGGTCGGCGGAGCCGACATCGTCGCTGAGATGTACGAGAGCGGCCAGCTAGCCGACGTCCTCGGCGTCGAAGGCGGCGGTGGGCCTGCCCCGGCCGGCGATGAGCCGGCCGGCCCGGCGCCCATCCAGATCGAGAACCGCCTCGGCTAGCTCGGGGGCTGCCGAGGCTCGTTGCCTCTGAGGCTCCTGCGCTCCTCCGGGGTACCTTCAGCGTCCACGGCCTCCCTCTCGCGACCCGCGCCTGCACCGGGCTGCGGCCGAATGGGCGTGCGGGCCTTGCGACCGCTGTAGTGGAG
>JAUMBN010000122.1:0-8786 GCA_032119675.1 Solirubrobacteraceae bacterium
CCGCCGACCCGGCGATCGCGGCGCCGACCCCCTGGTCCTGAAGGGAGGCGGAGATGAAGGTCAGCGCCCCGAAAATCACGCAGCCCTCCAGGAAGGCGATCGCCCAGACGGTCAGGACCCACGGCCGACGCAGGGCGCTGGCCGCCTGGCGCGCGAAGGAGTGCTCGGAGGGCTCGTGGGCGGGCTCCGGCATCCCGCGCAGGAACACCGAGACTGAGGCTGCCAGGACGGCGGTCAGGGCGAAGGCCACGCGCCAGTCGAGCACCTGCGCGCAGACCCCCGCAGTGACCGTCGCCACGGCGATCCCGCCGGTCGCCCAGGCCATCACCAGGGCCAGGGCGTGCTGGCGCGGCTGGTGGCCGCTAACGGCGTCACCGACATAGACGACGGCGGCCGGCGCCACGGCGGCGAAGAACGCTCCCGCCAGGAACCGGGCAGCCACCAGCACGCCGAAGCTCGGGGCGACTGCGGCCAGCACGGCGCAGAGGCCGCCGGCGGCCACCGCCACGCGGATTATCGGCGCGCGGCCGTGGCGGTCCGACATCCCTCCCCAGAACGGCTGCATCAGCCCGTAGGTGACGAAGTAGGCGCTGGCCGCCAGCGCGGCGGTGCCGAGCGGCACGCCGAAGCTAAGCCCGATCGGCACCAGCAGCGGCGGGATGGTGAAGCGGTCGAAGCTCGCCAGGAACGAGGCGGAGCGCAGCCGGCGCTGCGCTGCGGCGAGGTCGATCGTCACGGCCGCCACGTTACCCACCGTTAGTGTGAGCCCGATGCGGCCCCGGCTCCCCCAGAACATCGCCGACGTGAGCACCCCGTACCGCTCGCCGGCCCCCTACACGGTGATCGTCGCCACCCTGCTGGTCCTCTTTCTGGGGACCCTGGCCACCGTCTTCCACAAGCCACTCATCGTTCCGCCCATCGGCCCGACGATCTTCATCGTCCTCGCCTTCCCGCTCGCCCAGGAGGCCCAGCCTCGAAACGCACTCTGCGGCCACCTTCTGGGCATAACGGCCGGGGCGCTCGCGCTCGTCATCTTCGGACTCCTCGACACCCCGCCGGACCTCAGCGACCTGGGTACCAGCCGGCTGATGGCCGTGACCCTCGCCATGGCCCTGGTACTCACCGCCCTCACCTCCCTGCGCGTCCTTCACGTTCCCTCGGTGGCCACCGCCCTGCTTGTCTCCCTCGGCCTGCTTCGCGAGCCCGAGGACTGGGTGGCCCTGATGGTCGCGGTCGTGATGGTCCTCGCCGTCGCGCTGGTGCTGGCGCGCCTGCGCGGCGTGCCGATGCCCCTCTGGTCGCGCTCCGAGGCGCCGCGGATGGCTGCCAGCGAGGAGAGCGAGCGCTAGGCGGGCAGCTTCCACGGGCCGGCCCGCCGGCTCCCGTCCGCCCCTGCTGCGATTTTTGACCGGTGGACGTCGGCGTTCAGCTGATGGAGGACATCGCCCGCTGGATCGAGTGGATCGGCGTGGCGATCCTCGTCGTCTCGCTCGTCCTCTCCCTTCTGCGCGCCGGGGCCGCGTTCCTGAAGAAGGCGACGCCGTCGGAGATCTATGTCGGTACCCGCTCGTTCCTCGGGCGCGGCATCCTGCTCGGCCTCGAAGTCCTGATCGCCGCCGACCTGATTCGCACCGTCGCCGTCGCACCCACGCTCGACAACGCGGTGAGCCTCGGCGTGATCGTCCTGATCCGCACCTTCCTGAGCTTCTCGCTCGATATTGAGATCACCGGCCGCCTGCCCTGGCGGCAGGGTGGTTCGGGCGAGGGTGGCTCGGGCAAGGGAGCCTCGCCGGCCCGGGACGCGCCCGGGCCGGACTCGGGCTCCTGAGCGCCTAGTTGCGCTCGGGCGTCGTGGTGGTGTCGTCCTGCTCCTGGCCGCCGGGCTGGCCGGGGACCTTGTCGTAGTAGCCACCCTGCGGGCGACCCATCGGGCCTCCGCGGCCGTCCATGCCCGGGCCCCCGCGATGTTCCATCCGCGGGCCGCCGCCCATGTGGCCGCCGTGAGGACCCTTGCCGTGATGGCCGTCGCCGGCGATCGCCACGACCAGCGCGATGACGCTCAACACGAGCGCGAGGCCGGCGGTCACGGCGAGGAGCGCCTTCTGGGTCTGCTCGGAGAGCCCACTGCGCCCGCCTCCGGCGGCCACGGCCTCGGCGCCCGTCGCCTCCTCGGCGGGAAGCTTCCCGGTCGGGGCACCCGACGGATCCTGGGGGTCTGCGGGAGTGCTCATTTGTTTCCTTTCCTGAAGGGGTTGACCGGCTCCTCCACGAGCTCGCACCGACATGGAACCGCGCCTCCCTGAGAAAAGCCTTAGAAGAGTTCCTTTAGGGTCATTGCGGTGACCACGGTCCCGGCCGCCAGCTCTCCTGCCCCCTCCCCGGCCCAGCCGGCCTCTCCCGGCGACCGGGCCGGCGAGAAGGCACCCCTCCAGTGGGGCCTGGTCGCGATCGCCGTGCCGGTCATGGGGCTGGCCGCCGGCGGCGCAGCGCTCATCGGCGAATCCAAGAACGCCCTCGGCGCGGGCCTGATCGCGCTGCTTACGGTCATCGCCGCCCTGGCCACCACGCGAGAGACTCCCTGGCGGGCGGCGACGATGATCGGCGGGGCGACCTTCGTGATGCTGCTGCTGGCCACCGCGACGATCTCCATCCCGGTGCTGGCCGGGCTGTCGATGTTCACGGTGGCCTTCCTCGGGGCGATGATCGGCGGAGCCGGCCAGGCCCTGTCGGTGGCGGGGATCTTCGTCTCCATGGCCTACCTGCTGCCCGCGGCCACCGGAATCGCCAGGGACCTCTCGTTCGTCAAGGCGGTCGAGCTGGGGCTGGTCGGCCTCGGTGCCGCCTTCCTGGCGATCCTGGTGATCACCGCGATCCGTGCTGTCAGGGGTCGCGAGGAGCAGGACGGCGATGGCCGCGGCGGCGGTCTAGCCGCGGACGAAGCAGGCCCGGCCCCGGCTTCGGCAGACCCCGATGCCCCGTCTGCAGCCTCCCAGTTTCGGGCCGCGCTGAGCCTCAGGAACCAGACCTTCCGCTACGCGCTGAGGCGAGCGATCGCCCTGGGCATCGCGATGGGGATCTACGCCGCCACCGAAAACCACAACGTCTTCTGGGTCATGCTCACGATCTTCATCGTCCTGCAGCCCGACCGGGCCAGCAGCTGGCACAAGGCGCTGAGCCGCTCCATCGGGGTGATGGTGGGCGCGATCATCGTCGCCGGCCTCGGCCAATTCCTGCCCTCGGAGGTGATCATCGGGCTGGCGATCGTGGTCCTGCTCGTGGGCTTCGCCTGGTACCGGCGCAGCTACACGGTCTTCGCGGCCGGGCTCAGCTTCACCGTGGTGGCGATCTTCGGCGCCTCGGACGGGAGCTTTGCCAACTGGGCCGAGCTGCGGATCGCCGACACGCTGGTCGGCGCAGTGATCGCCCTGCTGGTCGGTTACCTCGTCTTTCCCGACCCCTGGTGGCGCAAGGGCCAGCAGGCAAAGGTCACTCCGGGTTCTTCTTGAGGTACTCGACCATCGTCGCGTAGACCTCTCGCGGGACACCGGACGGGGAGAGGATGCCGCTGTCCCAGTTGCCGCGCGGCGGTGCCTGCCACTGATAGATGTAGACGCGCTTGACGACCGGGTACTGGCGCGGGAGCGGACCGGTCAGCCAGTTGAAGACCTTCACCTGCTGGGCCTGCCCCTTCTTCCACTTTCGGGAGTTCTTGCCGGTTCCCCTGATCAGCCCGCCGGTCTCGACGATCCACACCTGGGCGCGGGCCTTCTTCGCGGCGACCAGGAACGGCTTGCCGTTCTTGACGCGGAAGCGGTTGGCGTCCATGTAGTTGTGCATCAGCCAGATCCTCGGGCGCTGGCTGCGCGGCAGGTAGCTCAGGTACTTCTTGAACCACGGGCCGATGCTGGTCTCGTCCAGGACGGTCGGCGAGGCGACCGTGCACTTCGGCGTGGCCTTCTTGCAGGCGGCGTTGAGTGTCTTCGTCCAGCCGGCAACCATCTTCGGGTTGCTCTTGGTGAAGTTGGTGAGATTGGCCTCGTTCCAGGGCGACCAGTACTTCACCGTCGGGTAGCGCTTGATAAGCGCTGCGACTGCCCGCTTATATCTTGAGGAGGTGGGCCGCCCGCTGTTGCGCGAGCCGATCACCGCGATCGGCTCTACGCCGTCGGCCTTCATTGCGTTGATGACGTTGTCGGCGTCGGTGCGGCGAAAGCCGGTCGTGGTCGCTGCGTTCCATGGGATCGTCACCCGCCCGTAGGTGATCCCCATCACCTTGAAGAGGGGGTTCTGGAAGGCGCTCCCGTTCTGGTCGGCCAGGCCGACCTTCGGCGGCGCGGCGCTGGCCGCGGGGGCAAGGACGGCACCCATGATGAGGATGGACGTGAAGAGGCGAGCGATGGAAGGCATCAGGATCAGGAACCAAGGCTACGGCAGGAAGTTGCGGAAACGCGCCGTTACGGGTTATTCCGAAGAGCGCCGCGGCCCGGCCGCGATGCGTAACTTTCGCTCCCTGCCATTGTCTAACCGGTGATGGCCCTTTCGACGCGCCTGCGGCTCCTCCTTGGCCTGGTTGGCGCTGCCGGCGTCCTGGCCCTGCTGCCGGCCGCCGCCTCGGCCCAGTCGGAGAACGAGCTGCGACCCTACGTAATCGGTGGCACGCCCGCCACGGCAGGCGAGTGGCCCTCCATCGCCGCGCTGATCTCGAGCAGCCAGCCCAGTGCACTCAACGGGCAGTTCTGCGGCGGCACGCTGGTGGCATCGCGCTGGGTGCTAACCGCCGCCCACTGCGTGGTCAACGACAGCGGCTCGGTGGTTTCGGCGAACTCCATCGACGTCGCGGTCGGCGCGGTGAAGCTGAGCGAGGTGACCGCCGCCCAGCGGATCCGGGTAAGCGAGGTCTACCCCAACCCCGGGTACTCCCCCACCCGGTTTGGCAACGACGTCGCGATGCTCAAGCTCTCGCGCGACTCCGATGCCCCCACCATGGCGATCATCCCTCCCGGGGATGACTCCCTGGTGGCGGCAGGCCGCGCAGCCCGGGTTGCCGGGTGGGGATGTGCCGCGCTACCCGTCGGCAGCCCGCCCGAGTGCCCGCCCGGGGGCTTCCCCGACCAGCTCCAGCAGGCGGCGGTGGCCATTCAGTCGAACCTCTCGTGTTCCACGGCCTACGGCTCGGCCTTCGATGGCACGGCGATGATCTGCGCCGGGTTCGGCAGCCCCAACGCCTGCTTTGGCGACAGCGGCGGCCCGCTCATCATCACCGGCTCCACGGGAGCGCCGGTCCTGGTCGGCGACGTGAGCTTCGGCGACGAGCACTGCGCCGGTGCCTCCGACCGTGGCGTCTACGGCCGCCTCTCCAACTACCGCTCGTGGATCGCGAGCGTGATGGCGGTCGGCACGCCGTCGGCGCCGGCGGCGTCGGTTGAGCGCGGGCCTCGGCAGGGCCAGATCACCGTGAAGTGGAACACGCCCTCAAGCGACGGGGGGAGCGCAATCACCGGTTACCGGATCAGCTCCGCTCCCGCGATCGGGGCCGGCTCTGTGACCGTGCCATCAGGAGAGCGCAGCTACACCTTCAGCAACCTGAACCTGTCGACGGAGTACGCCTTTGAGGTCCGCGCCCAGAACGTCGCCGGAGAGAGCAGCCAATCGCGCACTCCCGAGACCCTTCCCGGCATCAACACCCCTGCGACCTTCTGGCGCCCCACCGCCGGCGAGCTTCCCGGCGCGCTCGAAAGGGGCGTACGGGAGAACGTGCGCTGCACCCGGTCCTGCACCGCACGCCTGAGCCTGCGGGTCTCGTCGGCTGCCGCCGCCCGCTACGGCCTGGGCTCAAGGACCTCGGTCGGCACCGCGAAGTACCGGCTCCGGGCCGGCCAGAAGAAGAAGCTGACGGCGAAGTTCACCAGCACCGCCCGCAGGAAGCTGCGCAGCGCCCGCGTTCTCAGGCTCACCGTGGTCTCCACCGCCGCCTCCGCCGGCTACCTGCCCCTCGAGAAGAGCCAGTCGCTGACCCTTCGCAGGTAACCCAACTGCGCCATGCGGCGCAGCGGCTCCCTAGCCTCGGAAGAAGAGTGACCCGCCTGATTCCAACATCCGCAGCAGCGCTCCTGGCCTCGGTCGCCGTGGCAGCCGCCGGCTCGGCGCCGGCCGCAGCCGGCACGATCCAGGGCCAGCTCCAGGCCGCGGTCGACGCCGGCACGATGACCGCGCAGGAGCGCACCCAGACCCTCGCCGCTTATCGAAGCCTCGGGAAGATGACCGGCAGCGACTGGAAGGTGATGCGCGCCACGGTCAAGCGGCTGGCCAGGGAAGACCGGCTGGCCGGCCTCGCGCTCCCGGTGCACTCATCGCTCACCGTCGCCGCCCGCCGCGGCTACGCCCCGGTCGGAACCCGCGACCGTGAGCGCGGCAGCGCCATCGTCGTGCAGCGCATGGCCGGCTCGGGCTGGTGGTTTCACCCGCTGGCCAGCTCCGGCCAGCTGAACGCGCTGGCCCAGGACCGCAAGACCTCGGTCAGGACGCTCACCGCGGCCGCCGACGGCCTCCTGCGCCTGGGCCGCAGGACGAGCCGTGGCCTGCGCTTCGAGTATCTCTTCACCTGGTACGGCGCGCGCCCGGGCTGGATCTCTTCCATGCCGCAGGCCACGATGGCCTCGGCCCTGGCCCGGGTCAGTGAGAAGTCCGGCAACCCCGCATACATCGATCCGGCCCTGACCGCCGGCGAGCCGCTCCACTGGCGCCCGCCGTCGGGCACCAGCGTTCCGGGCACCGGCGGCGTCGACCCGCTCCTCTACCCCAACCGGACCCGCTACCTGGTGGCCAACGCGGAGATCTGGTCGCTGATCGGCATGGACGAGCTTGCGCGGGTCAGCCAGGACTCGCGCACCGGGCGGCTGGCCGACCGCATCGCCTCGCGCCTGCTGCGGATCATGCCCGGCTGGGCCGACCCGAACCGCGCGGGCTGGACCCTTTACGCGCAGGGAAGCCAGGCCCGGGGCGAGGGAGCGGCCAGCACCAGCTATCACCAGCTGACCGTCCAGGGCCTGCGGCGCCTCTGCCGTTCACGAGAGGGCTCGTGGTGCACCTGGGCCGAGCGGTTCGGTCGCGACGTGCCCGCCTCCATCACCGCCCTGCCCGGCCGCGAGCCGTCCCGCAGCGGCGCGCAGTAGCCCGCGCCGCTACTTCGGCGCGGCCGCCGCTGACGGAGCCTCCAGGCCCTCGGCCACGTCGCGGCGGTCGAGTGCCTGGCGCATGATCAGGCCGACGACGGCGCCAATGACCGCCAGCGGAACCACGTCCACCCCGGCGCCGGAGGTGATCAGCACCGCCATCAGCGCCGAGGTGAAGGGCATCTTCAGCGACGCGGCGATGCTCGCCGCCATCGCGCTCACCACCATCGGGGCCAGTGAGAGGTCGTCGATCACCAGCGACGCGAGCACCCCGGCCGCCGCCCCGAGCGCGGCCGCCGGGAAGATCGGGCCGCCGCGGAAGCCCGCCCCCAGGCCGATCGAGTAGGCGATCGCCTTGGCCGCTAGCAGCACGACGAGGGTGCCGGCAGCGGTCTCCTCGACGATCAGCGGCAGGCCGCTCTGGCCGGAGAAGAGGACGGTCTCGAGCGGCTGGCCGGTGATCGTCCGCGCGAGAACCGCCATCAGGGCAGTGAGAAGCGCTCCACCGAAGAGCACGGCGGCGGCATGCCTGCCCGCCAGCTGCTCGATTCGCGCCGCCCCCTGGCGGACGACGATGGCGATCCCTCCGGCGATCACGGCGATCACGATGCCGCCGACGATGTCCACCCCCATCAGCTGGTCGTACGGGGGAATCCCCGGCACCGCGAGCGAGTGGCTCCCGAAGCCGGCGAAGCGGTTGATCCCGATCTGGACGATGTAGCCGCTGGCCAGCGCCACGAAGAGCGGCACCAGGGCGATCGCCGGCAGCGCGCCGAAGGCGGCGAACTCGAGGAAGAGGAAGGCAGTGATGAACGGGCTGCCGAAGATCGAGCCGATCGCTGCCCCGCCGGCCAGCAGCATCGCCAGCTGCCTGACCGGTCCGCCCTTGCGGGCGAAAATCAGGGCGCCCAGGCCCGTGCCCAGGGCGATCAGCGGTGCCTCGGGGCCGAGGACAGCGCCGAAGACGAGCGTGCCGATGGCGGCGAGCAGGAATCCCGGGGCGGTGCGCTGGTCGAGGTCGAAGTGAAGGCCACCGAGCGGTCCGCCGCCGGTGCGGCCCGGCAGGCGCCAGGCCGCGAACACGAACAGCGCGCCCACCAGCAGCGCGGCGAAGACCCACCAGTCCGGGGGTTGGTCGAAGCCAAGCTCCTGCGGGAGGGTGGTCCAGATCAGGTCGGTGGAGAGAGCCACCCCTTCGAGGAGGAGGCTCGCCGCGGCTGCGCCGACCACGCCAAGCACCACGGCCAGCGCAATCAGCTGGGGCGATACCGGCGGGACGTTCAGGCCGGCAGGGGCGTCGGAGCCGGGGGGCGGGGCGACGGTGGCGTCGGTCACGCGGAAAACCCTATGTGCTGGGAACGCGAGGTGGCCGGCGACCGGTCGCGGGCCGTAGGGTTCGGGGCGTGGGAGCCACCGGATCGAGGGCCATGGTCGATGAGCTGGAGGCGATCTGCGGCCCGGGCGGCGCGATCGCCGGCGACGCCCCTGAGGCCCGTCCCCTACTGCACGACACCACCGAGGACGAGGGGATCGGCGGCCGCGCCGACGCCGTGGCCTTTCCCTCCACCGCCGGGCAGGTCGCCGAGCTGCTCGCCTGGTGTTACCGCAGCGAGG
>JAUMBN010000123.1:0-2449 GCA_032119675.1 Solirubrobacteraceae bacterium
CGGATCATCTCCCCGCGGATGGGGACCTCGCGCGGCCCGCCCACCGGCCGGGCCCTCAGGCCGCGCCCGCGGTGAGGATGCCGCGCAGGAGGGCGACCGTCTCGTCGGTCCTGGCGGGCAGCTCGTCCAGGGTCTCGTCGGCGAGGGCCGAGAGGCAGATCTCGTTGATCGCGCCGGTCGCGGCGGTGCCGGCCAGCGGCGGTGGCTCCGGCAGCGAGGGGTCATCCTCCTGGGCTATGCGGTAGCCGGCGAGGATCAGCCCGGCAAGGCTGCTCATCGTCTCCTTGCGCTTCTGCGCCACCGCCGGCCCGGCGGCCACGGCGTCGGCGAAGAAGGCCTGGGTCATCTCCGGCTCGCCGGCGATCAGGTCGAAGTAGCCGCGGATCCCGCTGCGAATCGCCCCGAACCCGTCCTGGGGGCCGGTTCGCGAGGCCTCGACTACCGTGGCCAGGAGAGTGTCGCAGGCGGTCACGTGCGCCTGGCGGAAACAGTCCTGCAGGTCGGCGAAGTGCTCGTAGAAGGTCTTGCGCGAGACGTGGGCGCGCTCGATCACGTCGGTGACGACGGTCTCGCCGTAGCCCTTCTCGGCCACGGCCAGGGCCACGGCGCGAAGCATCCGGCCACGCTGGGAGTCCATCACCTCCGAGGGCTCGAGCGAGTGACGCCCGCGCGGCAGTACCGCCATGTCGGCCTCACTCGTTACCCAGCGAATCGACTCGGATTCCATGGCCCGAGCCTACCCGCTGGGAACTACCGCCGGCCGGGCCGGAGGCTCAGTTGCACTTGGAGTCGGTGGCCTTCTGGAAGGCGTTCCAGGAGTTGTTGAGATCGCCGAGCTGCCCGACGATCGTCAGCGCCGTGGCCGCCACCTGCTCCTTGTTGGCCGTGCCGGTGCCGCTCTGGATCTTCTGCGCGCTCTGGGCGAGCGAGTCGACAGCGCTCTGAAGGTTCTTGGTCTCAGTCGGGAAGTCCTTGGCCGCCGCGTTGTTGAGCGCCTGCCACGAGCTCTGGACGTTCTGGATATCGGTGTTCAGCTGCTGGCCGCTGGGCGGAAGCTGGGTGGCGTCCTGGCCGAGCTTCTTCACCGAGTTGCCGAAGTCGGTCCTCTTGGAGCAGTACTCGGGCTTGCCGCAACCGGAGAGCACGCCGGCGCCTACGGCGGCCAGGCAGAGGGTCAGGGCGACGGGACGGGCGACGGTGCGGTTCACTTGATTGCTCCTGGGTTCGGGGTGCAGCGGGAATCTCGGTCCGGTCAGCGTACAGGCGCCGCGGGCGCCACCCAAACGTGGGGCCCTTCCGCCGCAAATCGGTATAGGGTCCGCCTCAATGATTACTCCACTCGCTCTGTCCGGCTTCTGGTACGGACTCTTCGTTGTCATCTACATCGCCCTGCTGATCGTGCTGGGCATCACCTGCCTGCGCAAGGGGCACTGGGTGCTGTTCATCATCGGGATCTTCTTCCCGCTCTTCTGGATCATTGGCGCGGTGATACCGCCGACCGAGTCGGCGCGCGAATCCGGCGTC
The DNA here is from genome assembly GCA_032119675.1 of Solirubrobacteraceae bacterium. Classification (GTDB taxonomy): domain Bacteria; phylum Actinomycetota; class Thermoleophilia; order Solirubrobacterales; family Solirubrobacteraceae; genus F1-60-MAGs163. The sequence continues at coordinate 1,525 of JAUMBN010000123.1, forward strand.
GAGTAGCCACACCGGCAAGCCGGTGAACGAAGCCTCCCCTGGCGCCGGCCCACCGGCCCGGGGTGCGTTTTCATCCCTGCGCGGGCGCTGGGCAAGGCTGAGCAGGCTCGAGGGCCCGCCCGGCTTCATCATCTGGCAGTTCCCCAACCCGCCGCTGATCCTCGCGCTGGTGGCGATCGTGGCCGGCTGGCTGACCACCGGCACCGCTCACTCCGTCGCAAAGGCGCTGTTCGTGATCGGGTTCGCCGTCTTCGCCTGGCTCGAGCTCTTCCAGGGCATCAACTGGTTCCGGCGCCTGATCGGCGCCGGTGCCCTGCTCTACCTGGTCGTCTACCTGGCCGGCGAGCAGATCGCCTGAGCCCGGCGCCCCGTCAGGCCGTTGCCCGGCCGGGGCGCCGGCGATTGCTCAGCGCCTGGGCAGCTCCGCAGCGACCATCTGCGCGATGATCCGGTAACCGGCCTTGTTGGCGTGGATGTCGCGCTTATCGCAGTACCACGTGATCCTGCATACGTCGGCCACCGGCTTGGGAATCGAGCCGTAGGGCGCGAGCGTCTCCATGACGCTCATGTCGCCGTAGGCGCCGGTCTTGGCGGTCACGTCGACGAGCTTGCCCTTGCCTTCGGCGTACGAGGCCTTGAGCGTCGGGTTGATGAGGCTCTCGAAGGCGACCACCGAGAGGTTGGCGATGTTCTGCGCACCCGCTCCGCCCGGGTTGACCCATGCGCCGAGGACGACGTCCGGGTAGGTGGTGCCGACCATCACCGGCTTATTGCCGGCCGCCGCGCGCAGCTGCTTTGCCGCGGTGCCGACGTTTGCCTTGATGGCGGCCTGGGCCTCGGCCACGCAGGTGATCGGGTCAGCGGCGCTGACGCACTTGGTGACATCGTTGCCGCTGATGGAGACGGTGATCAGGGCAACCTTCTT
>JAUMBN010000124.1:0-9065 GCA_032119675.1 Solirubrobacteraceae bacterium
GACGCAGCTGTCGCCGCGGGGATCGCGCCGGACCGGATCCAGCTCGACCCGGGAATTGGCTTCGGCAAGACGGTGGAGCACAACCTGGAGCTCCTGCGCAGGCTCGACGAGATTGCCGCGATCGGCTTCCCGGTGGTCGCCGGGCTCTCGCGCAAGCGCTTCCTCGGGGCCATCACGGGCCGAGAGGAGCCCGCGGCACGGGTGGCGGCGTCGGTGGCCGGGGCGGTCCTCGCGTGGGAGCGTGGGGCCTCCGTGCTCAGGGTCCACGACGTCGCGGCGACCGTCGATGCGCTCAAGGTGGCGGCTGCTACGTTGGGCGCGCCATGAGCGGGGACGAGGAGTTCGAGGGCGGCTTTGACGAGGAATCCGGGACCCGGACCTCGGTCAGCGTCGAGGTCACAGGCCTCTCGCTCTACACCCACCACGGCGTCACCGACGCCGAGCAGGAGATCGGCCAGAGGCTGGTGCTCGACCTGCGTTTCGACATCGCCGAGTGCGACGCGACGGTGACCGACCGCGTCGAGGACACCATCGATTACGGGGCGGTCTGCGAGTCGGTCGCCCTCGCCGCCCAGCGCCGCTCATACCGGACTCTCGAGTCGCTCTGCTCGGACATCGCCGACCGGATGATGGACGAGTTCGGGGCCGCCGAGGTCTGGGTAAAGGCCAGCAAGCCCGAGCCACCGATCGCCCTGCCGGTCGAGTCGGTTTCGGTCGAGCTCTGGCGCAGCGCCGCAGAGACGGAAGATTGAGCAAACTCTTCGACGAGGCGACCGCGGTGACGGCCGCCGGTGACGGCCGCTGGCTGGCCGACTGCAGCGAGAGCTGGGCGGTTCCGCGCGGTGCCAACGGCGGTTACCTTGCGGCGGTCATCGTCCGGGCCATGGAGGCCCAGGTGGCCGACCCCGCCCGCCATTTCCGCTCGCTCACGCTCCACTACCTGCGCCCGCCGGCCAACGGGCCGCTGGAGGTCGAGGTGACCGTCGAGCGGCAGGGGCGTACGCTCACCAGCGTTACGGCCCGTGCCGGCCAGGACGGGAAGGCCTGCGTGCTGGCCATCGGCGCCCTGGCCGGCGACTTCGGCTCAACGGTCGAGTTCTCGGGGGAGATGCCCGAGGTGGAGCCGGCTTCGGCGATCGAGCCCTGGCCGGTGGTCGACGAGATGCCGCCGGTCGCCCAGCGGGTCGAGATGCGACCGGCGGTGGGCGGAACGCCGTACTCCGGCGCGCAGGAGGCCTACACCGGGGGATGGATAAGGCTGCGCGAGCCCCACCGCTACGACGCGGCCCTCCTGGCCTTCCTCTCGGACGTCTGGCTGCCACCGACCCTCCTGAGCGTGCTCGACCCGGTCGGCGTGCCGACGATCGACCTGACCATCCACTTCCGTAACCCTGAAGCTGCACTTGAGACTTCGCCGGACGAGCCGGTCCTGGGAATCTTCGAGTCCAAGTTCGCCGCCGGCTCCTTCGTCGAGGAGGATGCACAGCTCTGGTCCCCCGGCGGGGTGCTGCTGGCCCAGTCGCGCCAGCTGGCCGCGCTGCTGCCCTCGCGCTGAAAGGATGGGTGCCGTGATCGGTTACCTGGGTCTCGGTTCCAACGTCGGCGACCGCCGCACGGCCCTCCAGGCCGCTGCCGACGCGCTCGCCGCGCGCGGGGTGCGCGTCCTCGCATCGTCCTCCACCTACGACACCGACCCGGTCGGCGAGGTGCTCGACCAGCCGGCCTTCCTCAACTGCTGCCTGCGCATCGAGACCGACCTCGGCCCTGAGGAGCTGCTCGACCTGGCCAAGGAGATCGAGGCGCAGCTCGGCCGAGACCTTGAGGGGGGAGTGCGCCACGGCCCGCGGCCGATCGACATCGACCTCCTGCTGCTGGGCGACCTCGCTTACGAGAGCGAGCGCCTCACCCTGCCGCACGAGCAGGCCACGAGCAGGAGGTTCGTCCTCATCCCGCTGCTCGAGCTCGACTTCGACCTGGAGACCCCCGACGGCACGCGTCTGTCGGAGGCCTTCGAGCAGCTCGGATTCGAGGAGGGCGTCCGCCGCGAGGGGGACCCCCTCAACGTCGCCGGCTAGCGCGCAGCCCTCGTCAGAGCTCCAGCCCCAGCCGCCGGGCGCCCCAGACCCAGAGTCCGTAAGCGATCGCGGTCGCCACGCAGGCGGTCACCATCGACCACGCGAAGCCCACGCCGCGACCGATGCAGACCGGCAGCACCACGAAGAAGACCACCGAGGGCACGATCACCCACAGGATCGACCAGGAGAAGGCGCTGACCTGGGCCGTGTCACCGGTGTCGCGGTAGAGCCAGATGAGGGCAAGGATCGAGGTGATCGGCAGCGAGATGATCACCGCGCCGAGCAGGCTCGAGCGACGGGCCACCTCGCTGGCGGCGGCGACGAGGACCCCCGAGACCAGTGCTTTGACGACCAGCTGCAAGGCGGAGCCCCGGTCAGGCCGCGGCGGGAAGCAGCTCGGCGGGGATCGAGCCGACGGGCGCCCGTACCGCGGTGTCGGGGAAGAGGCGCAGCGTCGCCTGGCCGCAGGGGCGGGGCTCGATAAGGGCCCGCAGGTCGGCCATCGTCATCAGCAGCGCCAGCGAGGCGAAGATCTGCAGGTCGGCGGCACCCGGCTGCTCGCCGCCGACCGTTCCCGCGGCCACGAGGCCGTCGATGTGGTCGAGCACCGCGGGCAGCGTCTTCAGGTCTTCGCGGTACGTCACTTCGCTGGCGCCGTTGGCCTTCATCTCGATCGTCGTGACCAGCGGCGCGGAGGCCTTGAGCACCGGCGCCGGAATCGGAGGCAGCTTCGAGCCCTCCGAGTAGGCGGCGAGGAGCTCGGGCCGGGCCTTGAAGGTTGGCCAGAGCAGGCGTCGGACCATCGGCTGCAGGATGTCGTCTCCCCAGGACTCGGCCTCCTCCACGGCTGCGCGCGCTGCCGGGTCGGCAGGAAAGAGGGGCGGGTCGGGAACTATCAGGTCGAGCCGGCGAAGGATCTCGCGCGAGCCGCTGATCTTCTCCCCGTCGATCTCCACCGCCGGGACCGTCCGCTTGCCGAACCGCAGCTTCATCACGGCCATATGAGCCGGAGGGGGAAGCTCGACCACGCTGTAGGGAAGGCGCTTGATCTGCAGGGCCTTCTCGACCGTGACGCAGGGGTGGGAGCCGTTTACGAGGTAAAGCCGGATGTCCATGGTTTCGATCGTAACCGCTCGCTTTCGCGCCAGATCGGGTCCGTTCGCTACGGTTGCGGGCGATGAGCGTCCCCCCGACGATGCCGACGGCGCGCGCCGGCTTCTTCTCGAGCCTCTTCGACCTGAACTTCTCGCGGGTGGTGACCACGCGCGTGGTCAAGTGGCTCTACCTGATCGTGATCGTCCTGGTGGTGCTCGGCCTTGTCGGCTACATCGCCACCGCGATCATCTCCGGCTCGGTCGTGGCGATCATCATCGCGGTGATCGTCGGTCCGCTTGTTGCGCTGCTGTACATCATCCTCGCCCGGATCGTCTTCGAGGTCCTGGTGGCGATCTTCAGGATCCTCGAAACCAACCGCGAGATCGCCTTCCTCGAGCGCCAGCAGCTGGGCCACATGCAGGGCGGCGCCCCGCAGCCGGTCGCGCCGCAGCCGCCTCCGCCGGCTGCCTGAGGGCGCGGCGATGCTGCTCGCCGTAGACGTAGGCAACACGCAGACCCACTTCGCCGCCTACCGTGACGGCGAGATCGTGGAGCACTGGCGGTTCGCGACGATCCGCGACTCGACCGCCGACGAACTGGGCGCGGCGCTGCGCAACCTGGTTGAGCTGAGGGGCATGGGCCTCGCCGACATCGAGCGGTCGATCGTCTCTTCCACCGTGCCCGCCCTCGGGCCCCAGTGGTCCGAGATGGCCGACCGCTACCTGGGGCACGAGATGCTCGTGGTCGGTCCGGGGCTGAAGACCGGGATGCCGTTGCGCTACGACAACCCCCGCGAGATTGGGGCCGACAGGCTGGTCAACGCGGTGGCCGCCTACGAGCGCTTCGCGGGCGCCTGCATCGTCGTTGACTTCGGCACCGCGATCACCTGGGATCCGGTCTCCGAGGCCGGCGAGTATCTCGGCGGGATCATCAGCCCGGGGGTGGAGATCTCGGTTGAGGCGCTGGCCGAGCGCGCGGCCAAGCTCCCGAAGGTCGACCTGGTGGAGCCTCGGGCGCTGATCGGCAAGTCGACGATCGAGGCGATCCGCTCCGGCGTCATCTACGGCTTCGCCGCGATGGTCGACGGGATCCTCTACCGCCTCCTCGACGAACTCGGCGATGACGCATCGGTCATTGCGACCGGCGGGCTGGCCCACCACATAGTCCCGTTCTGCGAGCGGATCAGCGAGGTCGACGACCTCCTCACGCTCGAGGGCCTGCGCATCATCGAAGAGCGCAACCGCTGAACCGGCGTCTCGCTGGCTAACCTGCGGCCATGGCCCTCCCGGCGCTCACCGAGCCGTTCTCCATCGGCGGCCTGACCGTTCCCAACCGCGTGGCCCTCGCGCCGCTGGCGGGTATCGGCAACTGGTTCGTGCGCCTTCAGGCCAAGCGCTACGGGGCCGGCATCGTCTTCAGCGAGATGATCTCGAGCTTCGCCATTCACCACCGCAACGAGAAGACGATGCGGGAGCTGCTGGTGGTCGACCCGCGGGAGCGTGAGTTCGAGGGCCCGATCGCGCTCCAGCTCTTCGGCCAGGATCCCGACGTGATGCGCTCGGCCGCTGGAACCGCCGCCGAGGCCGGCGCCGACATCATCGACCTGAACATGGGCTGCCCCGTCCCCAAGGTCTGCCGTAACGGAGCAGGCTCCGCGCTGATCTCCGATCCCGCCACCGCCGTGGCCATTGCCCGCGCGGCCGGCGAGGGAAGCGGGCTCCCGGTCACCGTGAAGCTCCGCTCCGGGCGAAAGACCGGCGAGACCGACGGCTACGACCTGGCGCTGCGCCTGGTAAACGAGGCCGGCGTGGCCGCGATCGCCTTCCACCCGCGCTCGGCCCAGGTCCACCACAAGGGCACCCCCGACTACGAGCTGGCCGCCCGCCTGGTCGAGGAGCTGCCGGTACCGGTGATCATCTCGGGAGGCCTCAGTGACCACGAGGCCACGCTCGAGGCGCGGCGCCAGAGCGGGGCTGACGCCGTCATGCTGGCCCGCGGCTCCTTCGGTAACCCGTGGCTCTTCGAGCAGGCGCTGGGCCTGCGCGAGCAGGAGCCCTCCCCCGAGGAGGTCCTGGCCGAGTTCGAGTGGATCTGCGACCGGGCCACCGAGCACTTCGGGGAGGAGAAGGCCGGCCGGTACCTGAGGACCTTCTACCCGTGGTACGTAGACCGGATCGGCGGGAGCAAAGACGCCCACCGCGAGATGCAGCAGGCCGCAAGCCTCGCCCAGGCACGCTCGATTTTCGCGGGTCTGGCGCCGATCCCTGCGGCCTGACAGGCCGCAGGGCCGCCGCTATACTGCGCGATTCGCCGCGGCCGACGCCCGGTGAAAAACCCCCTAGCGGCGCCGAATCAGAGTCAAAATGGCCAAGGAAGTCATCCTCACAGCGGAAGGCATGAAGAAGCTCCAGGCCGAGCTCGACGAGCTCACGGGCGACGGCCGCCGCGAGGTGGCCGAGCGGATCAAGGACGCCCGCGGTTACGGCGAGATCGCCGAGAACGCCGAATACGACGACGCCAAGAACGAGCAGGCGATGCTCGAGGCGCGGATCGCCCAGCTCGAGGACCGGATCCGGGCCGCCAAGGTGGTCACCAAGAAGAACGTCTCCAAGGACACCGTCCAGGTTGGCAACATCGTTCACGTCAAGGACGAGAAGACCGGCAAGTCCCAGAAGTTCACCATCGTCGGCTCGGCCGAGGCGAATCCCGCCGAGATGAAGGTCTCGAACGAGTCGCCGATCGGGGCGGCGCTCGTCGGCGGCAAGCGCAACGAGGTCGTCACCGTCAAGGTGCCCAGGGGCCCGGCGCGCAAGCTGAAGATCACCAAGATCGACGTCGGCGTCTAGCCGCGTCATGATGTCGCTCCCGTGAGCGAGGAACAGAGCGACCTGCTCGCCGCAAGGCGGGCCAAGCTGGAGCGCCTGCGCGAGCAGGGGATAGACCCGTTCCCGCACGACTACCCCGGGGTAACCCCGACCGCCGAGGTACAGGCCGCCCACGCCGGCCTGGGGGAAGGCGAGGAGACCGGCTCCTCGCACCGCGTGGCGGGGCGCCTGGCCGCCCGGCGCGGCCAGGGCAAGATGGCCTTTCTCGACCTCGTCGACCGCAGCGGCCGGATCCAGCTCCAGGCCCGGGCCGATGTCCTGGGCGAGGAGCGGATGGCAACGCTGGTGGACCTGGACCTCGGCGACCTCGTCGGCGTCGACGGGACGGCCTTCTCCAGCCGCACCGGCGAGCTGACGCTGCGCGTCGACGATTTCGCCGTCCTGGCCAAGAGCCTGCGTCCGCCGCCCGACAAGCACCACGGCCTGCAGGATGTCGAAACCCGCCAGCGCCGGCGCGAGCTCGACCTGATCGCCAACGAGGAGGCCCGCGACCTCTTCATCACCAGGGCCCGCGTGATCAGCACGCTGCGTGGCTACCTCGACGAGAACGGCTTCGTCGAGGTGGAGACCCCCGTGCTCCAGCCGCTCTACGGAGGCGCGCTGGCCCGCCCGTTCACGACCCACCACAACGCGCTGGACCGTGAGCTCTACCTGCGGATCGCCACCGAGCTCTACCTCAAGCGCTGCGTCGTGGGCGGCCTGGAACGCGTCTACGAGCTGGGCAAGGACTTCCGCAACGAGGGGCTCTCGACCAAGCACAACCCCGAGTTCACGATGGTCGAGTGGTACGAGGCCTATGCCGACTACTCGGACGCGATGGCCCGGGTAGAGGAGGCCGTCTCGGCGGTGGCCGCGGCGGTCGGCTACGGGGGCGAGTACGACCTCTCGGTGCCGTGGCCCCGGATCCCGCTGGCCCAGGCCGTCCTCGACGGCACGGGAATCGACATTCGCGCCAACGCCGACCGCGACTCCCTGGTCGCGGCGATCGAGGCCTCCGACCGGGTCGACCTCGACGTTGCGGACAACGCCTGGCCCAAGCTGGTCGACGACCTGCTCAGCAAGTACGTCGAGCCGAAGATCACCGACCCGGTCTTCATCACCGACTACCCGGTCGAACTCTCGCCGTTCGCCAAGGAGCACCGCAGCGAGCCGGGCCTGGTCGAGCGCTTCGAGGCCTTCTGCGGCGGCATGGAGTTCGCCAACGCCTTCACCGAGCTCAACGACCCGGACGAGCAGCGCCGCCGCTTCGAGGAGCAGGTCCGGCTGAGCGAGGCCGGCGACGAGGAGGCCCAGCCCTACGACGAGGGGTACGTGGAGGCGCTGGAGCAGGGGATGCCGCCGACCGCGGGGGTCGGGCTGGGAGTCGACCGCCTGGTGATGATCATGTGCGGAAAGAGCTCGATTCGCGAAGTGGTTCTCTTTCCCGCAATGCGCGACTAATCCGCAGGGAATACCGCGACGGCGCCCGGTTTTCCGCTGTTAGACTCATTTCACGGCGAAAGCCGCTTCTCCCCTTGATCCGCCGGGCCGTCGGGCCCGGAATCTAGGGTGAGGCAGCGGCAGTCAGACGACCCTTCAAAACTCCGACCTACTCAAAGACCACCACCTCAAGCAGACCGGCCACCAGACCACCAGGAAGGACAGACCCCTCGATGTTCGAGCGTTTCACCGAAAGAGCCCGCCAGGTGGTCGTCCTCGCCCAGGAGGAGGCCCGGACCCTCAAGCACAACTACATCGGCACCGAGCACATCCTGCTCGGCCTCCTTCGCGAGGAGGAGGGGCTCGCCGCCCGCGTGCTGGAGAGCCTCGACATCACCACCGAGCGCGTCCGCGCGCAGGTCGTACGGATCGTCGGCTCCGGCGAGGAGGTCACCTCCGGCCAGATCCCGTTCACGCCGCGGGCCAAGAAGGTCCTCGAGCTGGCGCTGCGCGAAGCGCTGAGCCTCGGCCACAACTACATCGGCACTGAGCACATCCTGCTTGGCCTAGTCCGCGAGAACGAGGGCGTCGCCGCTCGCATCCTGCTCGACTTCGATGCCGACTCGGAGAAGATCCGCAACGAGGTCATCCGCATGCTCTCCGGGCCCGGTGGCCGCCGCCAGGGCTCCGGCAGCACCGAGGCAGAGGGGCGCAGCTCGGGCTCCGGCGAGGGCAAGAAGTCCTCGAAGCTGCTCGACCAGTTCGGGCGCAACCTCACGCGCCTGGCCGCCGAGGGCAAGCTCGACCCCGTCGTCGGGCGCGAGACCGAGATTGAGCGGATCATGCAGATCCTCTCGCGGCGCACCAAGAACAACCCGGTCCTGATCGGGGAGCCCGGCGTCGGCAAGACGGCCGTAGTCGAGGGGCTCGCGCAGCGGATCACCAACGCCGACGTTCCCGAGATCCTCGCCGACAAGCAGATCTACACGCTCGACCTGGCGGCCCTGGTCGCCGGGTCCAAGTACCGCGGCGAGTTCGAGGAGCGCCTCAAGAAGGTGATGAAGGAGATCACCCAGCGCGGCGACATCATCCTCTTCATCGACGAGATCCACAACCTCGTCGGCGCCGGCGCCGCCGAGGGCGCGATCGACGCCGCCTCGATACTCAAGCCGGCCCTGGCCCGCGGGGAGCTCCAGACGATCGGAGCCACCACGCTCGACGAGTACCGCAAGTACCTGGAGCGCGACAGCGCCCTTGAGCGCCGCTTCCAGCAGATCCGGGTCGACCAGCCGTCGATCGAGGAGTCGATCCAGATCCTCGAGGGCCTGCGTGACCGTTACGAGGAGCACCACCGCGTCGAGATCACCGACGAGGCGCTGGAGGCCGCCTGCGAGCTGGCCGATCGCTACATCTCCGACCGCCAGCTGCCGGACAAGGCGATCGACCTCGTCGACGAGGCCGCATCGCGCATGCGGATCAAGAACATGACTGCTCCGCCGGTCTACCGGGAGCTCGAGGAAGAGATCGAGCAGACCCGCCGCGACAAAGAAGAGGCGATCGAGAACCAGGAGTTCGAGAAGGCGGCCGGCCT
>JAUMBN010000125.1:0-8431 GCA_032119675.1 Solirubrobacteraceae bacterium
AGCTGCGCGCAAAGGACCGAACCGACTCGGACCGCGACCGCCGCGCCACCCGAATCGGCCTGGTCCACAACATGATCAACTTCGTTCCCGCCGACCCGAAGAAGCCGGCCGACGTGAAGTCCACGCGCAACGCCGAGCAGGTCTTCAACCGCACCTTCCCCAACGCGGTGATCCGCGGGTTCCTCGACCGCAACGTCAACGGAAAGGCCGAGCCGGGGGAGAAGGACCCCAAGATGGCCGGCAAGGCCGACTTCCTGGGCGTCAACTACTACTTCAGAGGCCGCATCACCGGCCTGGGCACGGCGCTCAGCACGAATATCGGGCTGCTGGACTTCCTGCCCAGCGTCACCTACCGCTGGGCGCTGAACCCCGACGGGCCGCCCTGCCCGACGGTCTGCTCTGACTTCGGCAACGAGATTGACGTCGCCGGTTTCGGGGCGGTGCTGCGCGAAGCGGCCACCTACAAGCGGCCCCTGTTAGTTACAGAGAACGGCATCGCCGACGCAGCCGACTCCAAGCGCCCCGCATTCCTGGTCCGCTCGCTGCACCAGGTCTGGAAGCAGGCCTCACGGCGCAGCAGCAGCGCGCCGGTGATCGGCTGGATGCACTGGTCGCTGACCGACAACTTCGAGTGGTCGGCCGGCTACACGCCCAAGTTCGGCCTGCACTCCTACTCGCCGCAGACCCTCGGGCGCACCGCCCGCCCGAGCGCCCGCGTGCTGCGCTCAATCGCCCGCGGCAACCGGATTCCCGGCCCGCTGGTAGACCGCTGGGTCCGGTAGCTCGGAATGGCGCCTTATGATCTCCGCATGAGCGTCGACCTGCGCAGGATAAGACCGGCCGTGCTGGCTGCATTGTGCGTCCTTGGCGCCTCCGTCCTCCTGGGTCCTGGTGCCGGGCAGGCTTCTGCCACCGTCTACGCCATCGCTACCGCCAGCGATTGCAGCGGCTCGTCGTGCAGCAACTTCCGGGTCATGGCCTGGGGCTCGACCATCAGGCCCAACAAGTCGGGCACCGTCTGCTTCAAGAACAAGTGCCTGAAGACCCAGAGCAGCTCGGTGGGAGTCTTGACGGCTGACTTCAACGTGATCGGTCCCTACAGGAACGGCTCCAAGGCCAGCGCGCGCGTCAAGTACGGCGGCACCACCTACAACCGCAACGTCTGGATCAACTGCGGCTGCTGACCGGCAGGCGCCTGCTCGCGGCGACTGCCTGTTGCTGAAACACCCAGTCGCCAGCGGGGACCGGGCCCCTGCCGGCCCCAGGGAGCTACCGTCCGCTCCGGCGGTTGTTGCGCAGGATCGTCTCGACGACCGCGCTCGGGTCGAGCTTGCGCTTGCCGGCGGCCACAGCCGACATGTCGAGCCCGGCGGGGGCGGTGAACAGGCACATCGTCCGCCGCGGAGCCATCTTCAGCGTCAGCAGATATTCGCGGAGCGGGTCGTCGACACAGTCGGAATCGGTTTCCAGGAAGTTGACGTGGTTGCCGGTCCGCTGGGTGACCTCGAAGGCGCTCGGGAACGCGCGGGTCATCGCCCTGCCCCAGACCAGCGGCGTGGCGGCGTCGGCGGTCGAGTCGGAGATAGCCAGCTTCAGGTTCCTTATGCGGGCCAGGCTCGCCCGGGAGGCGATCTTCGGGACGGGGTCGGGCCGGAAGGTGAAGCCCGTGCAGAGGGGTGGCTGCCCGGCGACCGTAAGGCCGCCGAAGACCGGGGCCCGCGATACGACGTTGCGAACGATCCGCGCGCGCTGGCGGGGGCCCGGGCGGTCGGCGTAGTCGGCACAGTTGATCGCCTGGTTGGCTCCAACATCGGCAGCGATCCCGCCGGGGGTCTCGGTCTCGGCTACTCCCAAGAGCCTACGCAGGCTCGCGCGCGCCTCATCGCCGCCGGGCCCGACGATGCGCGCCGCCGCTACCAGGCCGGCAACTTTGGTGATCCCCGGCCAGTTTGTCTGCTGGAGCAGGAGCTGGTTGGCAACAATCGTGAGCCAGTTGTAGCCGCCGATCGCCTGCTGCTTGCCGGCGGTTCCGATGTCCAGAGGCGAGGCGAAGAGGCTGTTGCGGGTGGAGATGACCGCCGCGTAGGTGGCCGGGCTGACCGAACGGATGAATCGCAGCGCCTCGTCGTTGGACCCGGAGCGCACCTCGGCGAAATTGGCCCAGCTGCCGTTCGGCGTTACCGGCCCGTCGAGGAGGATCGCCCGAATCCGCTGCGGGTAGCGGTAGGCGTAGACGTAGCCGATCCTCGATCCGTAGCTCATCCCCCAAAAGTTCAGCTTCGAGTCGCCGACCGCGGCCCGCATGGCGTCGAGGTCGCGGACCACGTTGTTGGTTCCGACGTGAGCGATGAAGTCGGCGCTCTTCCTCTGGCAGGCCCGGTTTGCCCTGGCGATCAGCGGTGTCACTGCCCTGCTGAACGCGACCCAGTCGATGTTGGGGGTGTTGGTGGGCCCAAACTGGGCGGCTTCGCAGTCGAAGGCCGGGCGGGTCTCGCCGACCCCGCGGGGGTCGAAGCCGACCAGGTCAAAGGATTCCCTTAGCGATGCCGACGCGGCCGAGAGCGTCCAGCTGTCCCTCCCCGGCGATCCCGGGCCGCCGGGGTTGGTAAAGAGGGTGCCGATCTTCTTGCCCGAGGCCGGAAGCTTCTGGAGGGCGAGCGTGAACTTCTTGCCGTTCGGCCGGCTGTAGTCGTAGGGAACCTCGAACGTCCCGCACTGAAGCCCGGGGTACTCCTCGGCCAGCTCCGGCGACGGGTATTCCTCCTCGGGGCAGGTCGCCCAGTTGATCTGCGTGGACTGGGCGCTGGCGCCGGCGGCAGGGCCCAAAGCGGCCGCCATGACGACGAGGGGGAGGAGTGAGAGGAACCTGCGCGACTTGGGCATTGGCGGAACCTACACGTTCGGGACAACTGCGGTCGCGGTCGGATGGCCGGCTCGCTCACGCCGGACTCCCGGCGATGACGAGGCACGTTAGGCTCCCGGTCGCCGGAGCTGCCACGGCTGCCACCAGAGAAAGAGAAACCGAAAAATGAGCGACGACAAGGCCTACCTCGCCTACGCGGCCGCCTACTCCTCCACCGAAGACGCGCAAGCCGACTTCGAGGCGCTGAAAAGGCTCAAGGCGGAGGGGGAGATCCGCGACCTGACCGCGGCCATCGTCCTCAAGGACGAGAACGGAAAGGTCCGCACCCACAACACGAGGGGTCTCTGGAAGGGATGGGTGTTCCCAGGCCTGGTGGGGGCTTTGGGCGGGGGCTTGTACACGGTCTCCGCAAGCGACTCCGGCGCCGGTATCGCGATCATCGGGGCGATCATTGGAGCAGTCGTGGCCATCGTCGTTCTCGTCTCGATCGGTTACCTGGCCGGCGCCGTTCTCGTCTCGATGGGTTACCGGGCCGGCGGCGCTTCGCGAAAGGAGCTGCGGGAGCTCGGCTCCCACTTGGACGATGGTGAGGCGGCGATCCTCGCCGTGGCGGTGGACTCGGTATCGACCGATGTTGACAATGCGCTCGGCAAGGCCGCCCGAAAGGCTTCACGGGAGGCCGACAAGGGAGACGTCAGCAAGGCGATCGAGGAACTCGAGAAGGGACTCGACAAGGCCGGCGAAGCAGCAGGCTAGTTGGCCGGCACCGGCCGAGCCAGGCTGGGGCCGCACCGGGAACCGTCGCGCACGCCTCCCTGAGGTAGTACGTTGTCGCTATGAAATCGCTGATTAGGCTTTTCACGCTCTCGTTCTTCTCTGTTGCTCTGTTTGCCGTTGCTGCTGGTTCAGCTCTGGCATCGGGCGGTGGGCCCTCTGCCGATTCGGCTGGCGCGGCTCAGCAGACGAAGGAGTTCTCGATGGAGCTGACTGCCCGGTCGGCGAAGTGGGCCAAGCAGCCCGGTGAGGGGCTCTACACCTTGACGCTGTCGGGGGTTTCGAAGTCGGTGAAGGTCCGTTCGATCTCCACGTCGGGGAAGGTCTCTGTCTCGCCGTTTCCCCTTAAGGGCATTGCTCCGTATTGGGACTTTTACGGCGAAGTTACCGACCAGTTCACAGACGGCGGAAAGTCAGCCGACGCGCCGCTCGCAGTGATCGCGGTACGTGGAGTCAACGGGGTTGGGCTGGTGCAGTTGCCGGAGCTCAAGAGCAGCTCGGCCAGCAAGCTTGTCTACACCGCCCGCTTGCTTGCCGATACCGACAAGGCGCGCTACCAGGTCAGGGAGATTGGCGGCCGGTACTTCCTCAAGAACGATCTTGGCGACATCACCGCCGTCAAGGTGCCGCGCAACAAGAACGACGTGCATGTCGTCATCGACATGCCAAGGCGCATCGACCAACCCGACGCGGCACCAGAAGCCCCCGCGGGCCAAGCACAAGCAGCCACCGCGGCCAAAAAAGCAAGCCCTCCCGCACGCGCATCAATGCCCACAATGACCTGCTACGGCAACCGATCAAGCTACCTGGCCGCATGCGCCCAAGGAAACATCGTGACGGCTTTCGACAAGAACTGGGGCTGGGAATGGGACAGGTCGTTGGACGCCAGAGCCCATCCAGACTTGGCTTGTGCCGACGTTCAGCCTTCCGGGGGAAGAAGCGCAACGATTGACTATGTAGAGAGCTTCGGCGAACGGACCGACGACAGGCGCATTATCGGCGCCAGCCGGCCTGCCTATATCTACTACCAAGGCGTCGGGATTGTCGGAATGCAGTTCCGCCCAGGTTTCCCCTCAAGGGGGTGGAGATGCGGAGCGTCGGCTCCTGGTTACACCCGCAGCACCGACCCGGATCGGCGCAGAGCGGCACAAGAGGGCATGAGTTCGGTGATTTACGGCGCTCCTTCCGGCCCGTTCGGTGAGAACGGCTGGGGGTACGAGTACGGAAGATGGTACGGGGTCTACACAAACGCGGTGACCTACTACGCAAGCTCCCGCTGCTCGGCGTTCCTGGCCGCGTGGCGCGCCGGAGGGAGCTGCTGGTAGAAGGCCGCTGGTCAGGCACCCGCTGCGGGTCGCTGACCGCGGGCGTTTGTCACAACGAGCTACCCATCAGTAGGCAGGCACTTAACTCATAATCACGGGACCAGGGGTTTTGAGTCCCCTTGTCGGCTTAGGACGCGTCGGTAACGGTCGTCGGCCACGACCCCCGCCTTCGGGGATAGTCTTTTCACCCGTGGGTGCGACAGATTCCGCCGCTGGCGGCGGAAGCGCCGGTATCTCCTCGCGCGGGTGGAAGGTCGCGATCCTCGTGCTGGGCACCGCGAGCCTGGTCACCTCGATCGACCTGACGATCATCTCGGTGGCCCTGCCGACCATCGAGGACGACCTGGGCCTGGCGCCGTCGCAGGGCCAGTGGGTGGTCAACGCCTACCTGATCGTCTTCGCGCTGATGCTGATCCCGGGCGGCATGTTCGGGGACCGGGTGGGCCAGATCAGGGGAATGAACATCGGCATGGTCGTCTTCGCGATCGGTTCATTGATGTGCGGCCTTGCCGGCGGCTTCGAGCTGATCATCGGTGGCCGCGTGGTGCAGGGCCTGGGGGCCGCGGTCCTCTTGCCCTGCCTGCAGGCGCTGGTTACCCGCGTGGCGCCTGCGGACAAGACCGGCGTGGCCTTCGGCGTCTACATCGCCGTCGGCGCAGTCGGGATGGCAATCGGCCCGCTGGTCGGCGGCGTGATCGTCGACGCGGTCAGCTGGAACTGGATCTTCCTGATCAACCCGATCATCGTCGTACCGCTACTCCTTCTTGGCCACGTCTACCTGCGCGGCGCCGGCGAGGGGACCGACCGCAACCGGAAGCGGTTCATCACCTGGGAGATGCTCAGGCGTCCCTCCCTGCGCAGCGGGCTCTTCCTGGTCTTCTGGATCCACGTCCCCCTGATCTGGATCTTCATCTACACCGGCATCTACCTCCAGACCGTCCTGGGCTACGACGCCCTGCGGGCCGGCCTGGCGTTACTCCCCGGCGTCCTGGGGATGGGCATCGGCGGCGTGGTCTCCGGCCGCCTGAAGGACAAGCTCGGCTGGCGTTCGCCGACGATCGCCGGCTACGTGACGGTAGCCGCCTGCCTGGCGGTCATCGCCTACGCCTTCACGCTGGAGTCCTACGCGCCGATCGTGATCCCGATGTTCCTGCTGGGAGTCGGCATGAACTTCGCCTCCACGCCGGTGAACGTGCTGGCCATAACCGACGCCGACCCGGTAGAGCGCGGGATGATCTCCGGCACGATGACCGTCGCGGTCCAGGCCGGCCTTGCCGCCGGATCGCTCTTTCTCGGCGCGGTCACCAACGCACTGGTCCGTAGCGCGCTGGCCGCCGACCTCGGCTCCAGTGAGGCGCAAAAGATCGACTCGCAGATCCAGCACCCGGCTGAGAGCTCGACGCTGCCCGCCGGCGACCTGGAAACCGGCCTTCGGGTCTTCTCCGACAGCATTGCGCAGGTCTCGCTGATTGGGGCGGGGATCGTCGTCCTGGCCCTGCTGGCCGCCTGGCTGCTGAGGATGTTCAGTAACCCGGGCGCCGGCACCGGGGACGCCATCGCCCTCGAGCCGGCCGAAGAGGCCGTCCAACCGGTCAGCCCGGCGGTTCGCTGAAGGCCTGATAGCGGCCCAGGTCGCCCAGCCGGGTATTGATGATCGCGTCGGCGACCACCATGCTCGCCGGGTCGGCGGCGACCGCCTTGAGGAAGTCCTCGCGGCTGAGGGCCATCACCACGCCTGCCTCCCTGGCGGTGACGGTCGCGGTGCGCTCGGTGTCGCGCAGCAGGCCGATCTCGCCAAATGAGTCGCCCGGGCCCATCTGGCGGACCGACTCGCCATCGACCTCGGTGTCGAAGCTGCCCTGGACGATGAGGAAGAAGTCGTCGGCCGCGTCGCCCTGCTTGACCAGCACCTCGCCGGCCTCGACCTCGCGCGAGGCCATACGGGCGGCGAGGTCCTCCTGCAGCTCGTCCTCAAGCGGGGCGAGGATCGGCACGCGGCGAACGAGGTCGAGGTTGGCCACGCCGCGGGCCAGGGCCTCTTCGGTCTCGACCATCCCGCGGACGAACGGGTCGAGGCTGCCGACCACCTCGGTGTCTGCGGCCAGGCCGATCGTGACCACGCCACCCACCGAGACGAGGTTCACCTGGATCGCCACCTGGGGGCGCGGCAGGCTGAAGTTGTGGAACGAGGCGGTCGGCGCGCCGAGCACGTAGAGCTTGAGCGGCGGGCCGGGCACGTTGTGGATCTCCACGTTGGCCTGCCCCTTGCCAAAGATCAGGTCGTTGAGGCGCTCGCCGACCGGGCCGGGCGTCTCGCGGGCCAGGGCCATCGCCTGCACCGCCACCTCGGGCTCGCCGGAGGCCTTGATCGCCTCGGTGCGCTCGCGGATCATCCTCACGCGGCGGACCGGGTCCTCCTCGGCGAGCGGCACGGGAACGATCATTACCGCGATCGTCCCGGTACCGCTGCCCCGGCTGGTGGCGGTCGGCACGCGCACCGCGAGCTCGTCGAGCGGGTGGCCGTTCTCCAGGCACCACCGGCGCAGGCCGCCGGCGGTCAGGCCGAGGATCACGTCGTTCATTGTCGCGCCGGTGCCCAGCCCTCGGCCCAGGAGCTTGAGGCGCTCCAGCGGGTACTCGAGGGTGCGCAGGTCGACCGGCGGCCCGTTACCGGCCCAGAGCGGGCTGGGTGCGACGTCGGCACGGGCCTTGCGCAGCAGGTACCGGCTCATCTGCGCCGTGCCGGCCGCGGCCTCTTTGATCGAGACAGGGCTGGAGAAGATGGCGATCGCCTTCTGCAGCGGCGTCTCGACCACGACCTCCTCCTCGGCTCCCGCGGCGCGGGCGGCCTCCTTGAGCTCGGCGGCGGTGGGCAGCGGGGCCGGCTCCCAGCGGGCGGCCTCCTCGCGAACCGGCTCCCCGGTTACGTCAAAGAGGAGCATCGCGAACAGGGCAACGGTGCCCAGGCCGTCGGCCATCGCATGGCCGGATTTGACCATCAGCGCGGCGCCGTCATCGGTCTCCACGTACTGGATCCGCCACAGCGGCTTGGTCTCGTCGATCGGGGTGGTCATCCACTCGGCCAACAGCTCTTCGACCCGGTGGCGGTCGGCCGGGCCGTCGGTGTCGGCCCTGACCAGGTGGTCGTCGATGTCGAAGTCCTGGTAGTCGGCCCAGACGGGCAGGCCGTTGTAGCCGGGCGGCTGGTAGGGGAACTGGCGAAAGCGCGGCGAGCGCCCCGCGCGCTCCTCGATCAGCCCGCGAACCTCCTCGCAGGAGGGGACGGTGCCGTCGGGGCGCCGGTCGAGGCGCACGAGGCCGATGACCAGGCGGTAGCACTCCCCTCCAAGCTGCTCGGCGTCGGCGGCGGTCAGGAAATCCATCGGTCAACGCTCTTCCTCGCCACCGGGGCAAACTAGCCGAACGGGAGGGGCCTGCGACCTATCGCGTGCGAAGCGAGTGCGACTGC
>JAUMBN010000126.1:0-6705 GCA_032119675.1 Solirubrobacteraceae bacterium
CCGTGGGCAGCGATCAGGGCAGCGGCCCGGTCGGGGAGCATGTGCTCGGCCCGCATCCGGCCCGGGAGGGGCTCCGGCGAGTGGAGCGCCGCCCCGAGGTGCTCGCGCACCAGGGCGAGGATCTGGGTAGAGGAGAGGCCGTCGGCCGCCGGGTAGTGGGCGACCTCGCCGTCGTCGGCGAAGGCCTCGGAGGTGGGGGCGTGCGAGCTCACCCGGAAGCGGTTGCGCGACTCGTAGGAGCCGTGGAGCACGAGCCGGGTGCCGGGCGGATAGCGCTTGGCCAGCCAGGGCTGGTTGAAGAAGGTCACCTGCATGACACCGGTGTCGTCACCGACGACCGCCTCCACCAGCGGCCTCATTCCCCGGCGGCGAACCGGGCGCGAAGAGATCGAGCGGACCTCGACGACGACCGTCGCCGCCTCTCCCGGAACGAGGGCGTCGACGGTTCGGGCCTCGCGGTTGTCCCTGGGCAGGTGCTCGAGCAGCGCCCCGACCGTCTCGATGCCCAGGTGCCCGGCGGCCTCCCTGGCCTTGCGGCCGGGGAAATCGACCGGCCCGGACAGAACCGAGGGGCGCGGCCCGAGCCGCGGCCAGGCCGCCAGCTCGTCGGCCGACAGCTCCCGGTTATCGGCAAAGGCGAGCGGGGAGCGCTCCACAGGGCGATTTTGGTCTACTCGGCGGACAAGAGCCACCAGCGGCTCGGCTGGCCGCCGTGGCGCATTTCCAGCTCCACTTCGCCGGAGGCCAGCCCCTCAACCTCCCCCTCGTCCAGGGGAGCGTCGGAAGCGGAGATGACGGTGAGGAGTTCGGCTCCGTCGGAGAGCCGGGCGATCACCTCGGCGAGCGTCTCCCGTGGCGCCCCCCAGGAGACCAGCTTGCCGTCCACGTAGCCGACCGCCTCGCCGACGCTGAACCGGCCGTCCGCATCGTCACGGGCCGCGGGAGCGACGCTGCCGGTCCGAACGGCCTCCAGCGCCGAGGCCATCGCCGCGGCGTTGGCTGCCGCCCGGGCATCCTGCGAGAAGGCCAGGACCGCGGAGAGGCCGGCCTGGGGCTCGGTCGACTCGACCACCCGCACCTCGCGGCCCGACATCTCAGCGGCGGCCTGCGCGGCCATCCGGACGTTGGGGCTGTTGGGCAGCACCACCACCTCCCGGGCCGGGACGGTGTGGATGCCGGCGAGAATCTCGTAGGTCGAGGGGTTCATCGTCTCGCCGCCGTCGAGGACGGTTGCTCCGAGCGAGCGGTAAAGACCGGCGATGCCGTCGCCCGAGACGACGGCCAGCACGCCGCAGGCCACCGCCTCCTCGGCCGGCGGCGGAGCCCCATCCCCGGAGAGGCGCCGGTCGCGCTCGGCCACCTGCTCGTGCATGTCGGCGATGTCGGTTCTTGTGACGGTGCCGGCACCCTCGAAGAGCGCCGCCGCGGCGTCGGGCTCGTCGGTATGGACGTGGACGCGCAGCGTGACGTGGTCCCCGACGACGAGAACCGAGTCGCCGATCTCCTCCAGGCGCCCCACGTAGAGCGAAGGCTCCTCCAGCTCGGCGCCGGGCTGGGCGGTCACCGCGAAGTTGGTGCAGTAACGGAAGGTGCTCGATGAATGCTCGGGCTGGCTGGCGCGCGCGGGGGCGGTGTAGTGCTCTATCTCCAGCCCCTTCTCCCCCCTGAGCGCCGTGACACAGCCGGCGAAGAGGACGACCACGCCATAGCCGCCGGCGTCGACCACTCCGGCCTCCTGCAGTACCGGAAGGAGTTCGGGGCCCCGCCGGACCGATTCCTCCCCCGCCCGGACGCAGATCTCGAGGATGTCGGCGATCCGCAGATTCTGCTCTTCCGGGGTCGCCCCCTCCGGCATGGGCGGAAGGCCCGGGAGGGCCTCGACGGCCGCGGTGGCCATATCCCGCATAACCGTGAGGATCGTTCCCTCCGCCGGCTCGCGAACCGAGGTGTACGCGCGCTCGGAGGCCCGCTGCATCGCCTCGCCGACCAGGAGCGGGTCGACCAGCACGCCGGGGCGGGAGATGAGGGCTTCGGCGGCACCGCGGATCAGCTGGGAGAGGATCACCCCGCTGTTGCCTCGGGCGCCCAGCAGGGCCGCACGGGCGACCAGGTCGACGATCTCGTCGCGACCGACCTCGTCGAGGGAACGGCCACCGGCGTCGGAGGCCAGGCGGTCGAGCTCGTCGACGCAGGCCTGGAGCGTGAGGACCATGTTGTCGCCGGTATCGCCGTCGGCGACCGGAAAGACATTCAGGTCGTTGATCTCCTGGCGGCGTTCCTCAAGCTGCTGCAGCGAGCCGGCGAGGGTCGCCCGGAAACGGGCAAGGCTGGAATTTCCTGCTGGCGGCACGGGCCGCCAAGCCTAAACGGCCTTCTGGATCTTGTCTGCCTTGAGGCAGCGGGTGCAGACCCAGGCACGGCGCGGCGAGCCCTCAACGAGGATCCTCACGCGCTGGAGGTTCGGGTTGAACCGGCGCCGGGTGGCGACCATCGAGTGGCTGCGGCTGTTCCCGAAAGCGGGACCCTTTCCGCAGCTGTGGCAGACCTTGGCCATACGGCGGCGCAGTGTAGCGGTCAGGCGACTCGCCCGGGAACGCGCTCCGGCTCGCCCGGGCGGTGCTCCGGGCGCCGGGACGGGCGCGGGCGAAGGCGCTGCGGGTCGTCGGCGCTGCGACGTCGGGTGGCGCTGGGCGCCGCGTCCGGGAGTGGGAGCGAGCGGCCCCCCGGCCCATCCTCTGGCTCGGCCGGTGAGGGGCCCTCGGGGCCGCCGTCGTCCCACCAGCCCCGGCGGATGTCGCCCGGCCCGGAGCCGTCCATGCGCACCAGCATCGCGACCAGGAAGGCAGCGCCCAGCAGGTGGGTGAGCACCGTGACGATCAGTGCCAGGGCGGGGCCGTCCATGGCGGCAAGCCTAGCGGCGGGCGCCGGCGGAGTCGACCCTCAGGAGAGCTGCTGGCGCAGCTGCGCCAGTGCGACGACGGCGAGGGCGGCGTTGAGGCCGGTGTCGCGCCGGTCGCCCCCGGTCCGCTCGAGCGCCTGGTCGAGCGTGTCGACCGTCAACACCCCGAAAGAGCAGGGAACACCGGTGTCGAGCTGGACCCGCTGGATACCGGAGGCCGCTTCGGAGCAGACGTACTCGTAGTGGTCGGTCTCCCCGCGGATCACCGCGCCCAGGCAGGCAATTCCGCCGAAGAGACCGCTGTCGGCGCAGTAGCGGGCGGCGAGGGGCAGCTCGAAGGCCCCGGGAACCTCGTGAACCTCGGGCTCCTCCCAGCCGGCCTCGGCGAACCCGGCGCGGGCTCCCCCGACCAGCCGCTCGGAGAGCTCGGGGTAGAAGGTCGCAACGACGATCGCCGGGGCGCTGCTCACTTCCCGCCCTCCCCGGCATCACGCTCGCGCTCGGAGTGGAGCATCTCCTCGTCGAAGTTGGCTCCCTGGTGGTGGAGGGTGTGGCCCATCCGCCGGCGCTTGGTGTCCAGGTAGCCGGCGTTGTGGAGGTTGGCCGCGGGCTCGATCGGGACCTGCTCGCTGACCGAGAGCCCGTAACCCTCAAGCCCATGGATCTTCTTGGGGTTGTTGGTGAGGATGCGGATCGAACTGAGGCCCAGGTCGACGAGGATCTGCGCACCGATGCCGTAGTCGCGAAGGTCGGCCGGGAGACCCAGCTCGAGGTTGGCGTCGACGGTGTCGAGGCCCTCCTCCTGGAGCTTGTAGGCGCGGAGCTTGTTGAGAAGGCCGATCCCGCGGCCCTCCTGCGCGAGGTAGAGCAGGACACCTTCCCCCTCGGACTCGATCTGGTCGAGGGCGGCCTCCAGCTGCTCGCCGCAGTCGCAGCGCATCGAGTGGAAGACATCGCCGGTGAGGCACTCCGAGTGGACTCGGACCAGCACGTCCTCCCTGCCGTCGACCTCGCCCTTTACGAGGGCGACGTGATGCTTGTCGTCGACGAGCGACCGGTAGCCGACGACGGTGAAGTCGCCGAACGCGGTGGGCATGGAGGTGGAGACCACCCGCTCGACCAGGCGCTCGTGGTTGCGCCGATAGGCGATCAGGTCGGCGATCGTGAGCATCTTCAGCCCGTGCTCGGCGCAGTAGCCGACCAGGTCGTCGACGCGGGCCATCGAGCCGTCCTCGTTCATGATCTCGCAGATCACGCCGGCCGGCGTGAGGCCGGCGAGACGCGCAAGGTCGACGCTGGCTTCGGTGTGGCCGGTGCGCTCGAGCACTCCGCCGGCCTTGGCCTTGAGCGGGTTGACGTGTCCGCCCTTGACGATCGCCTCCGGGCCGTTGGCCGGGTCGGCGGCCACCCGGATGGTGTGGGCACGGTCGGCGGCACTGATCCCGGTGGTCACGCCCTCCCGGGCCTCGATGGTGACGGTGAACGGGGTCTGGTGCGGGGTCTCGTTCTTGGCCGCCATCAGCTCGAGCCCAAGCTCGTCGCAGCGCTCCGGGGTCAGAGCCAGGCAGATCCACCCACGGGCGTTGGTGGCCATGAAGTTGATCGCCTCGGGAGTTACGAACTCGGCGGCCATCACCAGGTCGCCCTCGTTCTCGCGGTCCTCGTCGTCGACCACGACGACCATGCGGCCGGAGGCGATCTCCTCGATCGCCTCCTCAACGGTCGCGAACTCGACCCCGGCCTTGGCCTCGCCGCTCACGAGGCCGACCCCACAAGCTTTTCGACGTACTTGGCCACGATGTCCACCTCGACGTTTACGGGCCTTCCCGGCGCCGCGGCCGAGAGGTTGGTCCTCTCCAGCGTCTCGGGGATGAGCCAGACGTCGAAGGAGGCCTCGTCCACGCGGGCTACGGTAAGCGAAACGCCATCCAGGGCGACCGACCCCTTCTCGACCACGTAGCGCAGGAGCCCGGGATCGGCCTCGACCGTCACAACGCGGGCGATTCCCTCCTCGCGGGTGCCCGAGACGGCGCCCACGCCGTCGACATGACCCTGGACGATGTGGCCACCGAGGCGCGAGTCGGCGCGGACGGCGAGCTCGAGGTTGACCGGATCGCCGGCCTGCGCGGAGCCCAGGGCCGTCCGCTGGAGGGTCTCGTTCATCGCCTCGACGTCGAAGCGGCCGCCCTCGACAGAGGTTGCGGTCAGGCAGACCCCGTTCACCGAGACCGAATCACCGGCCTGCACTTCAGGGGCCAGCGCAGAGGCGATCGAGAGGCGGGCGCCCTCGTCGCTCGTCTCAACCGCTTCAAGGGTGCCGAGGTCGGCCACCAGCCCGGTGAACACGGTCACCACTCCTTCAGGCGGGCGCGGACGAGGATGTCGTCGCCGACCTGCTCGTGGGAGACGGCGATGGCGCGGGTCGCGTCGGCGATCGTCCCGGCCCCCACTCCCTCGAGCGGGTCGCGGGCGCTGGCGCCACCGAGCAGCATCGGCGCGATGAAGAACCGGGCCTCGTCAATCTCGCCGGCGTCGAGAAACGCCCCGGCAAGCTGCGGGCCACCCTCGAGCATCATCGAGGTGATCGGGATCTCGAGCTCCCCGAGGCGGGCGAGCGCATCGGCCACGCGGGCCGGCTCGTTCTCGCCGGAGGCGGTGACCACCTCGGCGCCGGCGCTCTGGAGCGACTCGACCGCCGCGCGGGGCGCCGCGCGGGAGACGACCACGACAAGGCCGACCTCGGAGGCCTGGGCGACAAGCCGGCTCTCCTGCGGAAGGCGCGCGGTGCTGTCGAAGACGACGGGCCGGGGCTGGCGGCGCACCCCCTCGACCCGGGCGGTGAGCTGCGGGTCGTCGGCCAGGGCGGTACCGATACCGACCGCGACCGCGTCAACCTCTCCCCTCCACCCGTGGGAGAGCTCACGGCTTTCCTCGCACGAGATCCATTTCGAGTCGCCGTCGCGGGTGGCGACCTTGCCGTCGAGGCTCGTCGCCGACTTGAAGAGCACCCACGGGCGGCCGGTGCGGGCGTGCTTTCGGAAGGCCTGGTTCTCGAGCCTCGCGCGGGCGGCGACGGCGCCGGTCGCCACCTCCACCTCGATGCCCTCATCGCGCAGGATGCCCAGGCCGCGGCCCGAGGCCTTCTCGGTCGGGTCGTCGCTGGCGACGACCACCCGGGCGATCCCCGACTCGACGATCGCGTCGGTGCAGGGTGGCTGGCGCCCTTCGTGGCAGCACGGCTCGAGCGAGACGTAAATGGTGGCGCCCTCCAGGAGCTCGTCCCCGCATGCCTCGATGGCCGCCCGCTCGGCGTGAAGGCCACCAAGCTCGTCGTGCCAGCCCTCCCCCAGGACCCGCCCCTCGCGGGCGATCACGGCACCGACCAGCGGGTTCGGGCTGACCGCTCCCAGGCCGCGGCGGCCGAGCTCGATAGCTCGCTCGAGCAGTTCCTCGTCGGAGGTCTTCACCTGGGCCGGCATCGCATTCGAGGATACGGCCCGGCGGCTCCCGCTACCGGCAGCGCGCCCACGCCGAGAAGAAGCGGTTTGAGGCGACCTTGCGGTAGCCCGGTGGCGGCAGGCTCCTGAGGGTGTCGGCGGAGCTCGGGTCGTCGTAGTCGAGGCCCTGGCGGATCAGCACCGAGCGGTTGTTGGCGAGGATCGCCAGGCCGCTCTTGACGTTCGCCGCCTCCTTCACGTCGGTGCGAGCGACGACGCGGTCGGCGCCCAGGTCGAGCTCCCAGCGAACGTCGGGCATCATCCGGTGGTTGGGGGTGAGGATCGGGCCGCAGTCGACCGCGCCCTTCA
>JAUMBN010000127.1:0-18623 GCA_032119675.1 Solirubrobacteraceae bacterium
GCGACCGGGCGCGCAGCCGCCACCTCCAGGGGGCCTCGCCTCCAGGAGCCGTGCGATACTGGCGCAGGCCATGAATCCCGCCCGCAAGCGACAGGTCCGGCTGGTCGTCTTCCTCACCGCCGCCCTCGTGCTCGCCGCCGCGCTGGCCTACACGAGCTTCTCCTCGGCCAGCTCGGCCGTCCAGCCCAGCCAGCTCCTTCAGTCCTCCAACCCGGGCCAGAGCTACCAGCTCACCGGGAAGGTCGTGAAGGACTCGGTCGAGCGCCGTCGCGAGAGCATCACCTTCCGGGTTCGCGACCGGAAGGGCTCGGAGTCGGTTGTCGTCAACTACGCGGGTGCGGTGCCCGACCCGTTCCGCGAGGGGCGGGAAGTGATCATCGACGTCAAGCGCGCGGGCGCCTCCCGCGAGGTCTTCACCGGGGAGAAGGACACGCTGGTCACCAAGTGCCCCTCAAAGTTCCGGGACTCGAAGACCGACCCCGCCGGCATGCCCGGCACCAAGGCCTCCTGAGCTGAAATGGCCGCGACGGTGGGACAGGCCTGCCTGATCCTCGGCGTCGCCTGCTCGGCCTACGGCGTCGGTGCCTCCCTCCTCGGCGCGCGCCGGGGCAACGAGCGCCTGGTCGTCTCGGGGCGCCGGGCCCTCTACGCGCTCTTCGCGCTGACCCTGGTCGCCTTCGTGATCCTGGAGGTCGCCTTCCTGACCTCGGACTTCCGCTTCACCGTCGTGGCGACCCACTCGTCGACGACCACGCCGTGGTTCTACCGCCTGGCGGCGATGTGGTCCTCGCAGGAAGGCTCGCTGCTGCTCTGGCTGCTCCTGATGTCGGCCGGCGCCTCGCTCTGCGTCGCGACCCTGCGCGGCCGGCTGCGCGATGTCGCCCCGTATGCGACGGCCGTGCTGCTGGGCCTCGCCATCTTCTTCGGCGTCCTGATGCTGCTTTCCGCGCCGCCGTTCAAGACCGTTCCCGTCGGGCCGGCCGAGGGCTTCGGGCTCAACCCGCTGCTGCGCCACCCGAGCATGATGATCCACCCGCTCATGCTCTACGCGGGGTACACGCTCTTCCTCGTGCCCTTCGCCTTCGCCGTGGGGGCGCTGATCGTCCGCCGCGTCGACGCCGAGTGGATCCGCTCGACCCGGGTCTTCGCCCTCGTCGCCTGGCTGGCGCTGGGCGCCGGCATCATGCTCGGCGCGCGCTGGTCTTATGTCGAACTCGGCTGGGGCGGGTACTGGGCCTGGGACCCGGTGGAGAACGCCTCGCTGCTCCCCTGGCTGACAGGGACCGCCTTCCTGCACTCGGTGATGATCCAGGAGCGGCGCGGAATGATGAAGGTCTGGAACGCGTCCCTGATCCTGGCCACGGGCGTGCTGGCGATCCTCGGCACTTTCCTGGTGCGGTCCGGGATCCTCGACTCCATCCATTCGTTCGTCCAGGAGGGCAACACGATCGCCTGGGCGTTCGTGGCGCTGATCGCCGTGATGATCGCCTCCTCGGTCTACCTCGTAGTCACCCGCCGCAACAATGCGCTGCGCAGCGACGCCCGGCTCGACTCGATCTTCTCCCGCGAGGCGGCCTTCCTGCTCAACAACATCCTCTTCGTCGCGGTTGCCTTCGTCGTGCTGTGGGGGACCTTCTTCCCGCTCATCTCCGAGGCGGTGACCGGCAACAAGGCGGCGGTCGGGCCACCGTGGTTCGACCGCTACACGGTGCCCCTGGTCCTGCTTCTCGTCCTGCTTTCAGGGATCGGGCCGGTGATCGCCTGGCGCAAGACGACGGTCTCCCGCCTGTGGCGCAGCCTTCGGGGGCCGGTCACTTTTGCGGCCCTCTGCGGGGTGCTGCTCGCCTTCCTCACGACGGCGGCCAGCAGCCCGGCCTCGATGGCGCTGTTTGTCTTCGGGGCTTTCGCGATCGGGGTCTCGGTCCAGGAACTCTGGCGCGGCATGCGGGCGCGCCAGGCTATGACCTCCGAGCGGGCGCTGCCGGCGCTCACCGGTCTCATCTCGCGAAACCGGCGCCGTTACGGGGGATTCATCGTCCACCTCGGGATCGCCGTCCTGTTCATCGGGATCGCCGCCTCGTCGGCTTTCCAGGACGTGCGCGATGTGCGGATGGGTCCCGGCGAGTCGGCGGTCGTGGACGGCTACCGCTTCGACTACGTGCGCCCGACGGCCCAGATCGAGGAGGCCGGCGGCAAGCTGGAACGGATCGACCTCGGTTCGGTCGTTCGCGTGACCCGGGATGGCAGGGAGGTCGCGATCCTCGAGCCCAGCCGCGGTTACTACCCGAACATGGCTCCGATGACGGGGGCCGTGAGCCGCTTCTTCGAGGGCGAGTCGACCAGCGAGATCGCCCTCAAGGCCGGCTTCTTCCGCGACATCTGGATCGCCGAGTCGCCCGACATCTCGAGCCTGACCCCGGTGATTGAGAAGGGTGACGCCGTCTTCGAGCGGGCCGACCGCGCCGGCCTTGGCGGTGAGGCGCGCTCGGTCTTCCTGGCCGGGGCGCTAACCGGCCTGACCGCCCGCTACCGTGACGCGCCGCCGCCCGCCCAGTTCCGCCTGATCGTCTCGCCGATGGTCTTCTGGGTCTGGGTCGGGTCGCTGATCGTCTTCGCCGGGGGCCTTATCGCAGCGTGGCCTTCTCTCGGGGCGGTCCGTGACCTCGTCCGGGCCCGCTACGCGGCCCGCGTGGCCCAGGACCTCAAGCGCGCATAGCCGCGTAGTCTCGAAGCCGTGGAGATCCTCGCCGCGATCTGCGTCATTGCGCTGCTGGCCGTGACGGTGCTCTTTGTGGGCGCTCCGCTGCGACGCGGGGCGGGGGAGGCGGCCGGGTCGCTCGAGGGCCGGATCGCCGACCTGGAGGCCGCTCGGGACGCCCGATACCGCGAGATTCGCGAGCTCGAGATCGACCACCGGACCGGCAAGCTCGACGACGAGGACTGGCGCCGCCTGGACCGGGAGCTGCGCGCCGAGGCGATCGAGATCCTCCGCGAACTCGACGAGCTTCGCCCGCCGGTCGCCGACCCGTCCGCCGGTCGCTAGCATCAGCGCCGATGACCGCGATTCTCACCGGCCTGGTGGCCGTCCTCTCGGTGGTGGTGATCTTCCTGATCCTCATGCACTCGGGCAAGGACGCCGGGCTCTCGGGCGCCTTCGGCGTCGGTACCGGGGAGGGATCCCTGGGCGGAGGTTCGCTCGTCGAGCGGAACCTGAACCGCTGGACGGTGGCCGTCGCCATCACCTGGATCCTCTCCATCATCGCGCTGGTCAGGTTCGGCTGACGGGCGCCGCGGCAGAGCGGTGACTCTCGACGCCACGATCGCCGTGGTGGGGCACGTCGAGTGGATCGACTTCGCCGTCGTGGACCAAGTTCCCGCGCCCGGCGAGATCGTCCACGCCGAAGCCAACTTCGCCGAGCCGGCCGGTGGCGGAACCGTCGCCGCGGCTCAGTCGGCTCACCTGGCGTCACGGACGCACTTCTTCACGGCGGTCGGCGACGACGAGCTCGGGACGATCTGCGACCGGCAGATGCATGAGATGGGCTTCGAGCTCCATGCGGCAGCGCGGGCCGGCGAGGCCCAGCGACGCGGCTGGACCTACCTCGATTCCTCGGGCGAGCGAACGATCACCGTGATCGGCGAGCGCCTCGGCCCGGCGGCGTCCGACCCGCTGCCCTGGGACCTGCTGGCGGACTGCGACGCGTGCTTCGTCACGGCCGGCGATGCCGAGGCGATCCGGCTGGCCCGCAACGCCCGGGTCCTGGTCGCCACGCCGCGGGCGATGCCGGAGCTGCTCGAGTCCGGGGTGGACGTGGACGTGCTCGTCGGCAGCGGCTCGGATGCCGACGAGCTGGCCGGGGAGGAGGAGCTCGCCGTGTCCGCCGAGGTCGTCGTGCGCACCGCGGGCGCCGATGGCGGAAGCTGGCGCTCGTCCGACGGGTCGGCGGGCCGCTGGGCCGCGGTTCCCGTGCCGGGAAAGCCGGTGGACAGCTACGGCTGCGGTGATTCCTTTGCGGCGGCGCTCACCTGCGCTCTCGGGGCGGGTAAGGAGCTGCCGCAGGCGCTCGAGCTCGCGGCCCGCGCCGGGGCCGCCTGCCTCGCCGGGCGCGGCCCGTACGGCGCCCAGCTGACCCTCAGCTGACCGGCGCCCAGGCTGCCTCGTAGAGCCCGAGCAGCTCGTCGGCGCCGGCCGGGGGAGGGGTGAGGGCCAGCTCTGCGCGCTGGGCGGCCGCCTGCGCGCACTGCGCCAGCGACGCCTCGTCGATGCCGATCTCCGCGAGCGAGGAGGCGCCCGCGCGCGCGGCGAACCGGCGGGCGACCTCCTCTGCCGGCTCACCGAGGGCCGCGTCGACCTCCGCCACCTGTTCCGGGCGGCGCTCGCGCAGGGCGGCAACGGTGACCGGGAGCATCGCCGCGTTGGCCGGGCCGTGGCCGGCGCCGGCCAACCGGACGAGGGTCTGGCTCATAACGTGGTGGATCCCGTACCAGTTGGCGTCGATCGCGTAACCGGAGAGCAGGGCGCCCAGGGCCAGACGGTCGTTATCGGGTTCCCCGGAGGCGGGCAGCCCCTCGGAGAGCAGCCGGGCGGCGCGCAGCGCGGCCATCGTGGGTACCGGGCTGGCGAGCGAGGTGCAGGCTCCCTCGATCGCGTGGCCAAGGGCGTTGGCCGCGCTGGCGGCAAGCCCGGGGAGCGGCTGCGAAGCGCTGATCGTTGGGTCGTTGATCACCAGGCGGGCGCGGACCGTTCCCGTCCCCTCCGGGGCGCCGCGGGCCTGGCGGTGGACCCAGGTCATCTCCGCGGCGCTGAGGGTGGTGGGGATGGCGGCCACCGGAACCTCCCTCGGCAGCGCGGCGGCGACCGCCTTGGCGGCGTCGATCACCCGGCCGCCGCCCAGGGCGACGATCCGCTCCCCCGGCAGCTCGATCGCCAGCAGGTCGCCCGCGATGTCGTCGACCGGGCCGGCGGGCACGTCGACGACGGTGGCCGCCATGGCGGCCAGGCCGGGGAGCTGCTCGCGCGCTCGCGGAGTCGAGAAGAGCATGAACCCCTCACCGGCCAGGCGAGGGGCCTCGATCACCGCGCCGCGCCCGAAACGGACCGTCCGCTCGCCGTCACGCCAGCTGAAGTCGAACTCCACGCCCCGATGATCGCAGGGACCGGGCGGCCGGGACCAGTGCGCCGGAGAGGACTCGAACCTCCACGAGCTAATCGCTCACTAGCCCCTCAAGCTAGCGCGTCTACCAATTCCGCCACCGGCGCCGGTGAAGGCCCGCACGCGGTGCGCGGGAGGCGCAAGGTTAGCACCAGCCGCGCGGGCCCCGGGATCTCCCTGAACCCGTAATGACGGGCTTTTCCGGGGCGGCAGGGTTCCGTCCAACCGCGCCGCTACATTATCGAACACATGTTCGCCCAACCCTTCGAGCGAGGCACCCAATGGACCTGACCAAGCGCCAGCAGGAGATCTTCGACTTCATCCGCAGCTATTCAGAGAAGAACGGCTACCCGCCGACCGTCCGGGACATCGGCAAGGCGGTGGGGCTCGCCTCGTCCTCCACGGTTCATGCGCACCTGTCGAACCTCGAGAAGCTCGGCGTCCTGCGCCGCGACCCGACCAAGCCGCGCGCGCTGGAGCTGCTCGACCGCGCCACCCGGAGCGCCGGCTCGGCGGTCCAGGGTGCGATCGACAAGGTTCGTCCCGGAGGCCTGCCCGTGGTAGGCGCCGTCGCCGCCGGCTCGCCGGTGCTGGCCGAGGAGAACATCGAGGAGTACGTCCAGGTTCCGCAGGCCGCCGGCGGCGAGGAGGGCGAATACGTCCTAAAGGTGCGAGGCGACTCGATGGTTGACGCCGGCATCCTGGAGGGCGACTACGTGGTCGTTCAGCGCCGGGACGAGGCCCGTGACGGGGAGATCGTCGTCGCCCTGATCGGTGACGACGAGGCGACCGTCAAGCGCTACTTCCGCGAGAGCGACCACATCCGCCTCCAGCCCGAGAACTCCGCCATGGAGCCGATCCTTGCCGAGAACGTCCAGATCCTCGGCCGGGTCGTTGGACTTTTCAGGAGCGTTTCGTGAGCGCGGTCGCCGCGTCGCTGCGGCCGGGTTGTGCGGAGCACTGCTCCGACCGCGGCTCCTTGCCCTTGCGCCACGAAGTCGCATCAACTTCCACCAGTACCCGGCTCCGCGGTGGTCGCGCCGCGGTGGTTGGCAGCGGAGTGCTCACGCTCGACGAGAGCATCGTCGGCGTATGGGAGGGCCTCCACGGCGGTCATCCGGCCGCGTGCCCGGTCTGCGGGGGGACGATGGTCTCGTCCCCCGCGGCCGGGTCGCGCCCGGTGGCTGCGCGCTGCTCCGGCTGTCACGCTCAGCTGAGCTGATCGTGGCGGGCTGAGGCCCGATTTTCTAGTTCTGCGGCTGGTCCTCGAGCTGCTTCTGGACGTCCTCGAGCTGCTTCTGGATCTGGTCGCGCTGCTCCTGCGAGACGCCGGTCTGGTCGAGCTGCTTGTTGAGCTCGTCCTGCTGCTGCTGGAGCTGCTTCTGGGCCTGGTCGATCTGCTCGTTGACCTGGTCCTGAACGCTGTCCACGGGGTTGGTGGAGCCGCAGGCCGCGAGGGTCACCGAGGCGGCGGCGATGGCAAAGACGGAAAGGAAACGTGTCATAGCCACGAGCCTAACCGCTACCGTTTCAATGGCACGCCAGACAGCTGCGGCGGGAGAGAAAACCCGTCGAGGAAAGTCCGGACATCGCAGGGCACGGTGGTCGGGATACCGACCTGGGGAAACCCACGGGAAAGTGCCACAGAAATACACCGCCGATGGCGCGAGTGGGTTGGACGTCCGCTCATTCGTGAACAGGCAAGGGTGAAATGGTGCGGTAAGAGCGCACCGGCGTCGTGGCGACACGGCGGCCAGGCAAACCCCACCGGATGCAAGACCAAGCAGGACCGCTCGCAGGCTGCCCGCCAAGGTCCAGGTAGGTCGCACAGATGGATGGCTGTCCACGACAGAATCCGGCTTACCGGCGCGCTAACGGAAGGGCCCCGCATGCGGGGCCCTTCCCATATCCGGGGCCGGTAGCGTGGGCACTGGACCGGATGCCAGTATGCTGACACGAACATATGTTCGTGTCAGTGGTCGCCCTTCACATACCCCGCTTTGCGCTCTCCATAGCCGCGGGGGGAAGCCGCGACCTGCTGGCCGGCCCGGTCGCCCTCGCGCCCGAGCCGGGGCGCCCGTCGCTGGTCGGCCAGCCCTCGCCGGCGGCCGAGTCCGGGGGCGTCTGTGGCGGCATGGCGGTGGGGGAGGCGCTGGCGCGGGTGCCCGGCCTCCGGCTCCTGCCTCCGGATCCGGTCGCCGTTCAGGGGCGGTGGGAAGAGCTGCTGCGCTCCCTGGAGGGGACGGGGGCGCTGGTCGAGGACGGCGGCCCGGGAACGGCCTGCTTCGAGGCCGGCGGCCTTCGCCGGCTGCACGGCGGCACGGCCGGCGTGGTCGAGGCCGCCCGGCAGGCGATCGGCCGGCCGGCCCGCTTCGGCATCGGGCCCAACCGGTTCTGCGCCGTGGCCGCTGCCGGCCAGGCCCGAAGCCGGCGGCCGGTGACCATCGAGGGTGCCGCCGGCCTGGCAGCTCTGCCGGTGGCGCTGCTCGCCGGCCGCGAGCGCACCGCGCACCTTCCCGAGGAGCTCGAGCGGCTCGGCGTGGCGACTCTGGGAGCCCTGGCGGGACTGCCCCGGGTCTCGGTGGCCGAGCGTTTCGGCCGCGACGGGCTGCTCGCCTGGGAGCTGGCCCGCGGCGAGGACGCTCCCCTGCGCCCACGGCCTCCCGGTGAGAGCCTGGAGGAGACGCTAGCCCTGCCCGAGGCGGCATGCGGACCCCAGCTCCAGCGCGCCCTCGAGCTGTTGACGGGCCGCCTGCTGGCCCGCCCCGAGCGCCGGGGCCGTCCCCTTCGCGGTGCCGTCCTGGCCGCTTCGCTGGAGGGAGGAGGCAGCTGGCGCCGGCCGGTCACCTTCCGCGAGCCCCTGGAGGACCGCGAGCGCATGGTTCTCGCCCTCGGCCGCCAGCTGGAGGAGCTCCCCGCTCCGGCGGCATCGCTCTCCCTGGCGGCCCGCGCCCTGGGCGCAGCCGGTTCCCCGGACCGGGAGCTCTTTGCCTGCGCAGCCGCCCGCCGGGCCGAGCGACTTAGGTCGGCGCTGGGGCAGGTGCGGGCCGTTGCCGGGCCGGCCGGGGTGGTGAGGGTGCTGATGGTCGACCCCGACTCGCGGCTGCCGGAGCGCCGGGCGGTCCTGGCCCCATACGAGCGATGAGCCCGATCGACAGCCGCCTGGGCGTCCCGCGCCGGGTCGTAGTACTGGCCGGTTCCGGTGGACGCCCGATCGAAGTGGCCGGGCGCGAGGTGGTGGCGGTTCGCGAGAGCTGGCTGGTCGAGGATCGCTGGTGGACCGGGGAGCCGCTCAGGCGCCGCTACTGGGAGGTGGTGACCGTCGCCGGCGACAACCTCGTCGTCTTTCGCGACCTCGTGGCCGGGGGCTGGTTCTCGCACCGCTGATTCCCAACATCCCTGTGGTTGTCCGGTCACCGGAGCCGGGCGAGCTTGGTCGCGTGGGCGGCGAATCCGGGCAGGCCAGCAGCGATTACATAGCCATCCTGCTCGTCTGTGCCTGCGTGCTGGGGGCCGGTGGCGGCGCGGCGGCCGCGGCCGGCGGCAGCGGGATGGCCGGCGCGGTCAGCGCCCAGTTCGCGCGCGCGATATGCCGGGTAACGGGCGGCGACTGCGAGCGCGACCGGCTGCCCTGCGTCACCTCGATCCGGGCGCGCGTCGACGACCTCGCCGGCGTCGTGGCCATCATCCGCCTCTCGGGGGGGCGCACCCTGCTGCGCGAGCGCCGCTCCGACGGCATGGAGCTGGTCACGCTGGCCGAGCGCGGGGGGCTGGGGATCGAGGTCGGGGCCGGCGCCGAGGCCGGCGTCGGGGGAGGGGCGATCGGCGACTCCCTGGCCGGCTCAATCTCGGGCCGGGTCACCCGCGGGCGCGCGTGGCTGCGCCCGGCCGGCGCGCAGGCCCAGGCCCTGGTCGACCGGATCGGCGACCCGCCGGCGCCGGACTTCACCTGGGGCGAGAAGGGGATGGAATCCCGCGCCGAGGGCCGCTACCACCTGGCCGGGCTCTCCCTGGACGCCGAGGATGCCTTCGGCGCCCGCAGGGACACCAGGACCGGGGAGAGGACCTTCACCATCCGGCGCCGCAACGAGCTGGCCGGCGACCTCGCCCGCCTGGGCGCCGGCGCCGAGGCGGGCGGCCGCCACGTCGAGCGTTATGCGGTGACCGTCGACCGCTCGGGCCGGCCGGTAGACCTGATCGTCACCGACACCGTCCGCTACCACGGCGGCGTCGCCCTCCCGGGTCCGCTCAAGGCGGTGGCGATGGCCCTCGGTGCGCCGGCGCTGCGACGGGGACGGATCGTGGAGACCGAGACCCACCTCGACCTGACTGCTGCCGCGAACCTCGAGGCGGCGCGGGATTTCATCGAGGCTGTTCGCTCGCCCAAGTTGAAGCTCGGCCCTGCCGTGGCGGTGAGCGAGGCGCTGCGCCGGCGGCTGGATTCTCATGGCGTAAGGCAGCGGCGGGTCTACCTGCTCGACGTGCGCCACACCGGCGCCCGGGGGAGGGTCGGCGCCGGGGTATCGATCGGCCTGCGCGGCGAGCGCTCCGAGGAGTCGGCTCGGCTGGTCGAGGCAGCCGTCCGCGGCCTTGACGGGAACTGGCGGCGGCGCGATGACTGCCTGCCTGCCGGGGTGGAAAAGGCGGGCTGAGAATGCGAACATACGTTCGTGTCTTACGCAGAGCTCCATGCCCACTCGGCCTACTCCTTCCTGGACGGAGCCTCCCACCCCGACGAGCTCGCCCACGCCGCCGCCCGGGCCGGCTACGAGGCCTTCGCCCTTACCGACCACGACAACCTCTGCGGGGCGATGGAGTTCGCCGTCGCCGCCCGGGAGGCCGGGGTCCGCTCCATCCACGGAGCCGAGCTGAGCATCCGCGCAGGGGAGGGAGAAGAGGTTCGCCACGTGACGCTTCTGGTGGAGGACCGGGAGGGATGGTCGAACCTCTGCCGGCTGCTCACCCGGGCCCACTCCTCGACCCGCGAGAGCCCAGGACGCAGCGACCCCGTTGCCTCCCTGGATGACCTCACCTCGCACGCCGCCGGACTCTTCTGCCTGAGCGGCTGTGCCGGGCGCGGCGTTCACGACGAGGGGACGCTGAGGCGGCTGGCCGATGCCTTCGGGCCGGAGCGGCTCTTCGTTGAGCTGCAGCGGCCCTTTGCCCGCCATGACCGGGCGCTCTGCCGCGAACTGGAGGCGCTCGCCCGCCGGCTCGGCCTGGAGGCCGTGGCCACCGGGAACGTCCACGCCCACGACCGCCGCCGCGCCGCGCTCCAGGACGCCTTCGTCTCGATCCGCGAGCGCCGGCCGCTCGACTCCAGCGAGCCGCTGCGACGCGGCAACCACAGCCACGTGCTCGCCGTGCCGCCGGCGATGGAGGCCCGCTTCGCAGGCCATCCGGAGGCGGTTGCCGCCGCGGGCCGGCTGGCCGACCGGTGCCGCTTCGAGCTCCTGGAGGACCTCGGTTACCGCTACCCGGGAGCCGAGGACGAGGGCGCGGACGGCGAGCTGGCCCGCGCCTGCCGGGAGCGTTTCGCCGTCCTCTACCCGGCGGGTCACCGCCTGCGCGCCGAGGCGGCGGCGCGCCTGGAGGAGGAGATGGGAATCATCGCCGGGCTGGGGCTCTCCGGCTTCTTCCTGCTCCACCGGGACATGCTCGAGCTGGCGCGTGAGGTGGCACTGGAGGTGCGGGGCCCGGAGAGCGCCCGCGCGCTGCTGCCGCCCGGGCGTGGCCGGGGTTCGTCGGTCTCGTCGATCGTCTGCTACCTGACCGGGCTCTCCCATGTGGATCCGGTGGCCAACCGGCTCCTGCTCGGTCGCTTCCTGAGTGAGGAGATCACTGCCCTGCCCGATATCGACCTCGACTTCCCGCGCGACGTGCGCGAGCGCCTGATCCCCCGCATCCACGAGCGCTATGGGCGCGAGCACTCGGCACTGGTCGCCGCCTTTCCCACCTTCAGGACCCGCGGCGCGGTCAGGGAGGTCGGCTTTGCACTCGGGCTCCCGCCGGCGGAGGTCGAGCGCGTGGCCCGGGCCGCGGAGGGCTGGTCGATGGAGCGCCTGGAGGAAGACGCCAGGACGGCCATCGGCCCGGAACGCGCCGGCTCCGAGCGCTGGCAGTGGCTCGTGCGACTGGCCCGCGAGGCCCAGGGGCTGCCGCGACACCTCGCCCAGCACTCCGGCGGCATGATCGTCTCCACCCGGCCGCTGGTCGACTGCTGCCCGGTGGTTCCGTCGGCGATCGAGGGGCGCCAGGTGGCGATGTGGGACAAGGACTCCTGCGCCGATGCGGGGTTCCTGAAGATCGACCTGCTCGGGCTCGGGATGCTCTCGGCGGTCGAGCGCTGCGTGGAGAAGGTCGCGGCACGCAGCGGCGAGCGGATAGACCTCTCCCGGATCGACTACGCCGACCCGGAGGTCTACGGCGCCATCCAGGAGGGCGACACCACCGGGGTCTTCCAGATCGAGAGCCGGGCCCAGATGGCCTCCCTGCGCCGAACCAGGCCCGAGAACCTCGACGACCTGACCGTCCAGGTGGCGATCGTCCGTCCCGGGCCGATCCAGGGAGGGGCCGTCAACCCCTACATAGAGCGCCGCCGGCGGCTCAGGGAGGACCCGGGCTTCGAGATCCCCTACCTGCACGAGTCGCTGAGGCCGGTCCTCGAGGAGACGCTCGGGACGATCATCTTCCAGGACCAGGTGATCGAGGTGGCCATGGCCTTCGCCGGCTTCTCCGCCGGGGAGGCGGAGGGGCTCAGACGGGCGATGAGCCGGCGGCGCTCGCAGGCGGCGATCCAGGCCCATCACCGCTGTTTCGTCGCCGGTGCAACCGCCCTCTGGCCCGATGTCGACGAGGCGCTGGCCGAACGGGTATTCACGATGATCGCCGGCTTCTCGGGCTTCGGCTTCCCCAAGGCTCACGGGGCCGCGTTCGGCCTGCTGGCCTACCAGTCGACCTGGCTGCGCGTCCACCATGGGCCGGAGTTCCTGGCCTCCCTGGTCGACGAGCAGCCGATGGGCTTCTACCCGCCGGACGCGCTCGTCCATGAGGCTCAGCGCCGCGGGATAACGGTCCTGCCCCCCGATGTCAACGAGAGCGGCCATGGCACCGAGGTCACCGCCGACGGTGCCGTGAGGGTCGGCCTGCGCCAGGTCGGCGGCGTCTCCTCGGACGAGCTCGAGGAGCTGGTCGAGGCCCGGCGCGTGGGCGGGAGGTTCGGTTCGCTGGACGACCTGGCCGCGCGGGCCCCCGGCTCACGGGGTTCGCTCGAGGCGCTGGCCTGGGCCGGGGCGTGCGACAGCCTGGCCCAGGGTCCCCCGGCCCACCGCAGGCGGGAGGTGCTCTGGCGGCTGGGGGCCAGGTTCCCCACCGGCCCGAGCGGGCAGCTGTCGCTGGGGCTGGGCCTGCCGGGGGCGCCGGAGCTCGAGCCGATGAGCCCCTGGGAGCTGATGCTCGCCGACTATGCCGCCACCGGCATGACTACCGGCAGCCATCCGCTGGCGATAGTGCGGGAGAGGCTGGCCACGGCCGGCGCGCTTTCCAGCGGTGCGCTTGGCTCTGTCGGCCACGGCTCGAGGGCCAGGGTTGGTGGCCTGGTCGTGGCCCGCCAGAGGCCGGCTACCGCGCGGGGCGTCTGCTTCATGCTGCTGGAGGACGAGGAGGGGACCGTCAACCTCGTCGTTCCGCCGCCGGTCTACGAGCGCTTCCGGCTCGCCGTACGCACCGAGCCGCTGGTCTTGGCCGAGGGCCGGCTCGAGC
Organism: Solirubrobacteraceae bacterium; assembly: GCA_032119675.1. GTDB lineage: Bacteria > Actinomycetota > Thermoleophilia > Solirubrobacterales > Solirubrobacteraceae > F1-60-MAGs163. The sequence goes on from JAUMBN010000127.1 coordinate 12,915, forward strand.
GCCACCGCCATGCCGGGGGGACGGTCAACCTGCTGGTCGACCGCCTCGAGGCGCTCGGCGAGGGCAGCTCCGAACCGGGAGTACCGGCCGGTCTGGACGAGGCCCGCGAGCGGCTTCAGGCCGACGCCGGCAGGGAGCTGGCGGACTTCCGCGCCGTCGCCCCGGCGGTGCTCTCCTTCGCGCAGGGCCGCCGGCGCTGACCCGGCCCCGCCTGCCATTCGAGGCGGGCACTTCGGCGCGGCATCCCGTGCGGTGCGCCCTGTAACCTGCCGGGTCGATGGTCGCACTCTCAACAATCGTCCTTCTCTTCGTGGTAGCCGGCGTCGCCGTGGTGGCGGTCGGCATGGCGCGCAGCCGAAAGAGCTCCGAGGCCGCCAAGGCCGGCAGCACCGGCAAGCTCTTTGCCCTGGGGATCGCCGTCTGCGTCGTCGGCGTCGGCCTGGCCGTTCCCGTCTGGTTGATAATCCGCGACAACAAGGACGTCTCGCGGGAGGCGGTGGGAGGCGTCAAGCTGACCGCGGCCCAGGAGGAGGGGCGCCAAGCCTTTGCCCAGAACTGCTCGACCTGCCACACGCTCGCCGCCTCCGGCGCCGTCGGCAGGACCGGCCCCAACCTTGACGTGATGCGCCCTCCGGCGGCCCTCACCTACAACGCGATCGTCATCGGCCGTGCCCGCGGCAACGGCAACATGCCCGCCGGGCTGGTCTCCGGCCAGCAGGCCAAGGACGTGGCCAGCTACATAGCCGCGGTGGCCGGCAGGGGCGATATTGCCAATGAAAATGCGTCGGTAACGGCGCCGTAGGCTAGGCTTCCACCTTCAAGCAATACCGCTGAGTTTCCGGCCCCTATACGGGCAGCCGGAGAGCGGGGGACCCAATCAGTTGGGGCGAATCGCCGCAATTGCGGCATAGCGCAGCTCTTTCCGCGCGAGCCCGTCAGCTAACCCCGTAAGCCAACGAAAGAGGTGACGTAAACCCATGTCCTCAAACCATCGAACGTCGCGAGCGGCCACCGTGCGCCCCGACCGGATCGCCGGCTGGGCCGCCGCCCTGGGGCTACTGCTGGTGGTGGCCTGCGTGGCCAGCGCCGAGGCCAGCGCCGGCTTCACGGCCACGAGCGCCGTGCGCCTGGGCGATCGCACGCTCAAGAAGCCGATGCGGGGCCACGACGTGCGCCAGCTCCAGAACCGCCTGCGCAAGATCGGGCTGCTGAGCGCCCCGGCGACCGGAAGGTTCCTGAGCATGACCAAGAGCGCTGTGCGCCGGTTCCAGCACACGCGCTGCCTGGCGGTCGACGGCGTCGCCGGCCCGGGCACCCTGCGGGCTATCAAGCGCCGGGCTCCTTCATGCCGGTCCGGCGGGGACGGCAACAACGGCGGTGGCGGCGGCGCCGCGCGATACAGCCGCACGGTCACCTGGTACGGCCCTGGCTGGTACGGACGTCGCACCGCCTGTGGGCAGAAGCTCACCAGCACGCTCATGGGTACCGCCCACAAGACGCTTCCCTGCGGGACGGTCGTTCACTTCCGTTACAAGGGGCGCAGGGCGACCGCCCGCGTCGTCGACCGCGGGCCCTATGCGCGCGGCGTCGAATTCGACCTCACCTGGGCGGTTGCCCGCAAGCTCGGCGTGATCAGCATCGGCCGGGCCGAGGTCCGCGCAAGCCGCTGACCGGCTCCCGGAGATACGCAGGCCGGCGCTAGGGTCTGCCCATGGCCGACGCGCCTGCCAGCACCGAGGACGTAAAGGCGATCTGCGCGGAGCGGGACATCCGCTTCATCCGCCTCTGGTTCACCGACGTCCTGGGCCAGCTGAAGTCGTTTTCGGTCGGCGTCGACGAGCTGGACGACGCCATGGCCGGCGGGATGGGCTTCGACGGCTCCTCGATCACCGGCTTCAACGCCATCGAGGAGTCGGACATGATCGCCATGCCGGATCCGTCGACCTTCGCGATCCTCCCGTGGCGCCCCGAGGAGCAGGGCGTTGGGCGAATGTTCTGCGACGTCCTGACGCCCGAGCGGACCCCGTACGAGGGCGATCCCCGCCACGTTCTGCGGCGCGCGCTGGCCCGCATGGAGGAGATGGGCTTCGACACCTTCAACGTCGGGCCCGAACTCGAGTACTTCCTCTTCCGCGACCAGCACGGCACCGAGGTACTCGACGAGGGCGGCTACTTCGACCTGACCACCCTCGACGCCGGCTCCGACCAGCGGCGCGAGACGGTGCTCGCCCTCGAGCAGCTCGGAATCGACGTCGAGTACAGCCACCACGAGGTCGGGCCCAGCCAGCACGAGATCGACATGCGCTACGCCCCGGCGCTGAAGATGGCCGACGACTGCATGACCTACCGCATCACGGTCAAGGAGTACGCCATGAAGTACGGCTGGCACGCGACCTTCATGCCCAAGCCGCTGCTCGGCGAGAACGGCTCGGGCATGCACACCCACATGTCGCTCTTCAAGGGCGGCTCAAACGCCTTCTACGACGCCGACGACCCGTTCTTCCTGAGCGACACGGCCAAGGCGTTCATCGCCGGTCAGCTGCGCCACGCCCGCGAGATGAGCGCGATCTTTGCCCAGTGGGTCAACTCCTACAAGCGCCTGGTGCCGGGCTACGAGGCGCCGGTCTACGTGGCCTGGTCACGTCGCAACCGTTCGGCGCTGGTGCGCGTCCCGCTCTACCACCCTGGCCGCGAGCAGGCCACTCGGATGGAGCTGCGGTGCCCCGACCCCGCCTGCAACCCCTACCTGACCTTCGCCGTGCTGCTCCAGGCAGGCCTGGAGGGAATCGAGCAGGGCTACGAGCTGCCCGAGCCGATGGAGAAGAACCTCTACCACCTCTCGCCCGAGGAGCGCCAGCGCCAGGGAATCGAGCAGCTGCCCGAGACCCTGGGCGAGGCGGTCGAGATCGCTGCCGGCTCCGAACTGGTGCTCCGCACCCTCGGGGAACACATGTTCAACCGTTTCATCGAGATCAAGCGGCGGGAGTGGGAGGACTACCGGGTCCAGGTGACCCAGTGGGAGCTCGACCGCTACCTGTCGGTTCTCTAGAGCCAGGGAGGAAGAATGAGCACTGCAGCCCGCGCAGGGAAGATCAGGATCGGCGCCGACCTCGAGGTCAACCGCCTGGGCTACGGCGCGATGCGCCTCACCGGGGAGGGCGTCTGGGGGGCCTACCCCGACCACGATCACGCCATGGCCGTCCTGCGCAAGGCCGTCGAGCTCGACGTCGACTTCATCGACACCGCCAACTCATACGGCCCGGAGACCAACGAGGAGCTGATCCACGAGGCTCTCTCGCCGTACCCGGAGGGCCTCGTTATCGCCACCAAGGGCGGCCTGACCCGCAGCGGCCCGGGCAAGTGGCACCCCAACGGCGATCCGGTCCACCTGCGCGAGCAGTGCGAGCTCAGCATCAAGCGGCTCGGCGTCGAGGCGATCGAGCTCTACCAGCTCCACGCTCCCGACCCGGAGGTTCCCTACGCCGAGTCGGTGGGAGCGCTCGCCGAGCTCCAGCGCGAGGGGCTGATCCGCCATGTCGGCGTCTCCAACGTCGACTCGGTCCAGCTCGAGGTGGCCCTGGAGATCGTTGACGTGGTCAGCGTCCAGAACCGGTTCAGCATCACCGACCGTGGCTCGCTCGAGGTCCTGCTGGCCTGCGAGCGCCACGAGATCGTCTTCATTCCGTGGTTCCCGCTGGTGGCCGGGGGACTCGAGGCCGATGAGGTGATCGACCGGATCGCCGAGCGCCACGACGCCACCCGTTACCAGGTGGCCCTCGCATGGCTGCTCCAGCGCTCACCGCTGATGCTCCCGATCCCGGGCACCTCATCGATCGAGCACCTCGAGGAGAACGTCGCGGCCGCGGCGATCCGCCTGACCGACGACGAGATGCGTGACCTGGAGGCGGTCGCCTAGCCGGCGGCCGGCTCGTCCTTCAGCTCCGGCTCCTCCTCGGGCGCCAGCCCGTCGGGATCGCCCTCGCGGGAGAGCGCCGAGGGCCACCAGATCTTCTTTCCGATCTCCAGCACCAGGGCCGGGACCAGTGTCGACCTGACGATGAAGGTGTCGATCAGGACCCCGACTGCGACCGCGAACCCGATCTGGGTCAGGAAGACCAGCGGCAGCACGCCCAGCACGGCGAAGGTGCCGGCGAGCACGATCCCCGCCGAGGTGATCACCCCGCCGGTGACCGCCAGGCCGCGCAGCATCCCGTGCTCGGTCCCGTAGCGCTGGGTCTCCTCGCGCACCCGCGCCATGAGGAAGATGTTGTAGTCGATGCCCAGGGCCACCAGGAATACGAAGGCAAAGAGGGGCAGGCCGGGGTCACTCCCCGGGAAGCCGAAGGCCACGTCGTAGACCACGTAGCTGAGCCCCATCGTGGCCGCGAAGGAGAGGACGACGGTGGCGATCAGGACGATCGGCGCCACCAGCGACCTGAGCAGCAGGATCAGCACGACGAAGACGACGAGCAGGACGAGCGGGATTATCAGCTTGGTGTCGCGGACCGAGGCGTCGCGGATGTCCTTCTCGATCGCGCTCGTTCCCCCGACCAGTACGTCCTGTCCACCGGCGGCCTTGGCCGTCTCGCGTATCTGGGGGATCGCGTCGTAGGCGGCCGTCGAGTAGGGGTTGGTGGTCAGCGCTGCGAGGACCAGTACCCCCGGCCCGCCCTCGGCCACGGGCTGGGCTTCGGCGACATCGGGATCCTCCTTGAGGGCCGCCACTACCGCCGGAACCTTCTCCCTGTCGGGGACGATCACCTCGGTCGGGGCATTGGTCCCGCTCGGGAAAGAGGTGGCCAGCAGCTCCTGGCCGGTAACCGACTCGACGGTGTCGCGATAGGAGTCGGCCTGTGTGAGGTTGGTCGAGAAGCTGGTCACCAGCCCCGCGCACATGACCAGGAGGATCAGCGTCGTGCCGATCCACACCCGGCGCGGGCGGCGGTCGATCCACTCGCCCCACTGGCGCCAACGGCCGTGGGCAGCGTCGGCACCCTCGTCGCCGACCCTGGGTACCAGTGGCCAGAAGGCCCGGCGTCCGGTGATGGCCAGGAGGGCGGGCAGCAGCGTCAGCATGGAGACCATCGCCACGGCGACGCCGAGGGCCCCGAGAGGCCCGAGCCCGGCGGTGCCGTTCACCTCGGCGAGGGTGAGGCACATCAGCGCGAGCATCACGGTGATTGCCGAGGCGAAGATCGCGGGCGCGGTGGCGTAGGCGGCGATAGCCGCCGCCTCCTTCTTGTCCTCGCGTTGCCTGAGTTCCTCCCGGTATCGGGAGACGAGCAGCAGCGCGTAGTCGGTCCCCGCGCCCAGCACGAGCACCGACATGATCGACGATGCCTGGGCGTTGACGGTGAACCCGGCCTCGGCGATCAGGTAGCCCAGCGAGCGGCTGGCGATCTCGGCCATGGCGACCGAGAAGAGGGGAATCCACAGGAAGAGCGGACTGCGGTAGATCAGCGCCAGGAGGATGAAGACGAGCGCCGAGGCGGCGATCAGAAGGGTCCCGTTGATGCCCTCGAAGACCTTGATGGCGTCGGCCGAGAAGCCGGCCGACCCGGTCACCTTCACGGTCATGTCGCCGCGTTCGCCGCTTACCTTCGCCCGCACCTCATCGACCGGGCCGGTGATCGTCTCGCCCTCGCCGTTGACGGCGATGTCGGCGTTGAGGAGAGCGGCCTGCCCGTTCTTCGAGAAGACCGGGGGAGC
>JAUMBN010000128.1:0-2143 GCA_032119675.1 Solirubrobacteraceae bacterium
AGGGCGGCGTGGAGGCCGTGGCCGAGCTCGTGGGCCAGCGTCATGACGTCCCTGCGCGTGGAGGTCCAGTTGAGCATCACGTAGGGATGGACGCTCGGCACCGTGTAGGCGCAGAAGGCTCCGCCCCGCTTGCCGGGCCGGGCCGGGGCGTCGATCCAGCGCTCGTCGAAGAAGCGGCCGGCCAGGGCGCCCATCTCGGGCGAGAAGTCGCTGAAGGCGTCCAGGACGACCTCGCGGCCATCGTCCCAGCCGATCTCCTCCTGGTCGTCGATCACCGAGGCGGCACGGTCGTAGTCGGCTATCCGGTCGAGCCCGAGCAGCTGGGCCTTGAGCCGATACCAGCGCCGCGGCAGCTCGTAGGAATCCTGCACCGCCTCGACGAGCGCTGCGACCGACTCGTCGCTGGCCTCGTTGGCGAGGTTGCGGCTGGAGATCCAGCTCGGGTACTCGCGCAGGCGGTCGTTGGTCGCCTTGTCCTGCATGAGGGTGTTGAAGATGTAGGCACGGGTGCGAAGCCCTGGGCGCAGGGCCTCGGTGACCGCCGCGGCGGCCCCGCGGCGGGTATCGCGGTTGGGCGAGTGAAGGAGGCTGAGGGCCTGGTCCAGCGCGACCGGCTCCTCGCTGCCGGGCAGCTCCACCCGGATGGCGCTGGCCTGCTCCTCGAAGAGCCGGGTCCAGGCGTCGCGCCCCGAGACCGCCTTCTCGGCCATCAGCTTCTCCTCGGGCTCGCTGAGCAGGTGCGGCCGGTAGCGGCGGATGTTGCGCAGGTAGTGGCGGGCATGTTCCAGCCCGTCGGCCTCGAGCAGCTCCTGCGCCCTGGCATCGTCGAGCGCGGCCCACTCAAGGTCGAAGAAGACCAGCCGGGTCTCGATCGCGGTCGCCTTCTCCTGGACCTCGGCCACCAGCGCGCCGTTGGCCGGGTCCTCGGTGTCGGCGGCGAAGCGCAGGTGGGCGTAGTTGCCGGCGCGCCCCACCAGGTCGGCGATCTCCGCCAGCTCGGCCATGAGCAGGGCGAGCCCGGGGCCGTCGATTCCGGCGACCTTGCCCGCATACTGGGAGGAGAGTTGCTCCGCGCGGCGGTCGGCCTCGGCGAGCAGCTTCCCGCACTCTTCGGGACCGTTGCCGGAGAGGAGATCCTCCAGCTGCCAGGTGACCTCGGTTACGTCGGTAGCCGCCATCGGGCGAGCATATTGCCCTCCGGCGGCGGGCCGGACGCCGGTCCGGGCGCTCATTTTTCCGGTCTTTGCGAAGTCGGTGCCTGCGGGGGTATTGACGGCCCTGGACGAGGTGCGTAACTTGGTTTGCAGACGCAGCAACCGAGCTGCAAAGAGCGACGGCCAGGGTTGCAAGGCCGCGCCTCCCCAACCGGAACGGAACCTGGCGACAGGGAAAGTGAAGGAGCTGGGGGACCCGCAGCGGCTCGGGGGCTGCGTCGACTTATGTCCGGGCCCGTACGCTGGCGCCATGGCAACGGCGACCGAGGGGCGGCCGGTGCTCTGGCACCTGGCGATGTCCCACTACAACGAGAAGGTGCGGTGGGCACTGGACTACAAGCGTGTCCCGCACGTACGGCGAGCCGTCATGCCGCCGGCCCACGCGCTCGTGGCCATGCGGCTCGGCCGACGGGACACCTTTCCGATGATGACTCTCGGAGACCGGGTCTACCCCGACTCCACCGAGATCATTGCCGCGCTGGAGGAGATCGCCCCCGACCCGCCGCTCTACCCCTCCGACCCGGCCGGGCGGGCCAGGGCGCTGGAGCTCGAGGAGCGGCTCGACATGGGGATCGGGAGAACGGTCAGGCAGGTCGGCTACCAGGGCGTGCTGGCCGACCCGCCGGTCGCAATAGAGATGCTCTCGATCGGCGGTCCCCCGGCCCGCAGGCGTGCGGTGTCGGTGATCTTTCCCGCGCTGGCCCGGGGCATGCGCAAGCGCTTCCGGGTTCCCGGCCCCGGGGACGATGGCCCGCTGGCCGAGCTCGAGGCCGAGATCGCCTTCATCGGCAGGCAGGTGGGTAGCTCCGGGTTCCTCGTCGGCGACCGCTTCTCGGTTGCCGACCTGACCGCCGCCTCCCTGCTTGCTCCCGTGGTCTGCGCCGAAGCGATGCCCGCCGGACTGCCGCCCTTCCCGCAGCAGCTGCAGG
>JAUMBN010000129.1:0-3243 GCA_032119675.1 Solirubrobacteraceae bacterium
CGCCGGGGGACGAGCTGATCGCCGGGGCCGGCGGCCTCCACGAGTTCATGCGCTGGGAGAGCCCGATCATCACCGACTCCGGCGGGTTCCAGGTCTTCTCGATGGGCCACGGGAACGTCGCCGACGAGATCAAGGGGCGCCGGCCCGCGGGCCGTGAAGGTGGCGGCGGGGCGATCGTCTCGATCGAGGAGGAGGGCGTCACCTACCGCTCGTACATCGACGGCAGCAGGCGCTTCATGGCCCCGGAGACCTCGATGGAGATCCAGGCCAACCTGGGCTCGGACATCGCGCTGGTCTTCGACGAGTGCACCCCGTTCCACGTCGACCGCGATTACACGGCCCGCTCCACCGAGCGCTCCCACCGCTGGCTGGCCCGCTGCCTGGACTGGCACCGGGAGCATGGGCCGCAAGGCCAGCTGGTCTACGGAATCGTCCAGGGCGGCGTCTACGAGGACCTGAGGACGGCCAGCACCGAAGAGGTCGCCGCCTCGGGCAGCGACGGGATTGCCATAGGCGGCTCGCTGGGCGAGGACAAGGAGCAGATGTACGAGGTGGTCGACTGGGCGACTGCGTGCCTCGGTGGCGATGTGGGGGCCCGGCCCCGGCACCTGCTCGGGATCGGCGAGGTCGACGATCTCGTCCGCGGCGTAGAGCTGGGGATCGACACCTTCGACTGCGTGATGCCGACCCGGCTGGGGCGCCACGGCGTGGCGCTGGTGCCCGACCCGGAGAACCGCTGGCGTGTCGACCTGACAACCGCCCGTCACCGCGGCTCGGACGAGCCGCTGATGGAGGGCTGCCCATGCCCGGCGTGCGCGATCGGCTACACGCGCGGTTACCTGCACTACATGGCCCGGGCCCGGGAGCTGACGGCGATGCGGCTCCTGACGCTCCACAACCTCGCCTTCCTGGCCCGCGTCATGGCCCGCCTGCGGCAGGCCGGCCTCGCCGGCGACCTCGCCGGCACGGCAGCGGCGCTTCGGGCCGGCCAGGCCCCCTGAGCTCAGCGGGTGTTCTGGCGGATCAGCTGCTGGAGCTCGGTGGCCGTCTCCTGCACCTGGTCGTAGGTGACGTCGCGCAGGCGAACGGTGTCGGCGGGCTGCTGCGTGATGAAGAGGATCGCCCCGACGCCGATCGCGGCCGCGACCAGCAGCACGATCACCGGCGCGGCCCGGCGCTTCTTCTTTGGGGCGGGTGCCGGCGGCTGGGTGGCGGCCGGCTGCGCCCGCGGCGGCAGGGGGTCGCGCCGGTGGACCGTGGTGGCCGCTCCTGCTCCCGCCGCGGCTCCGGCGGCGGTCGAGCCCACCTGCGTCTCCGCGGTGGCGGGAGTGACGGTGGTCGCCGCGGTCTGCGGGGCGATGCCCCGGGCGGCGTCGGCGAGCGCGGTCCTCATCTCCTCGGCGGTGGCGTAGCGGGCCTGCGGCTCGAGCTCGAGGGCGCGGTCCACGGCGGCGGCCAGCTCCGGTGAGATGTCCGGGTTCAGCTGGTCGAGCAGGGGCGGCGCCTCGCGCTGCTGCTTGAGGACCAGCTCGGTGATCGACTGGGCCTCGTAGGGCAGGCGCCCCGAGAGGAACTGGTAGGCGACCACGCCGAGCGAGTAGATGTCCGAGCGGGCCGTTGACTCCTGCCCGGCGGCCTGCTCGGGCGCGAGGTAGGCGGCGGTACCGAGCACCGAGCCGACCTGAGTGATCGACGACTCCTCGCTGGGTAGCTTGGCGATCCCGAAGTCGGCGAGCTTGACCACCCCGTCCTTCGATCGCAGGAGGTTGCCCGGCTTTACGTCACGGTGCAGCACGCCGCTGCGGTGGGCGTAGTCGAGGCCGCGACAGGCCTGGGCGAGGATCCCCAGCGCCTCCTGGACCGGCAGCACGCCCTGCTCGCGCAGGATCTCGGCGCCGGAGCTGCCCTCCACGTACTCCATGACGATGTACTGGCGCCCGCTCTTCTCGTCGGTGCCGAAGTCGTAGACCTGGACGATGTTCGGGTGCACCAGCCGGGCCGCCGAGAGGGCCTCGCGGCGGAAGCGGATGACGAACTGCTCGTCGTCGGCCAGGTGCTCGGCCAGCAGCTTGATGGCGACGTTGCGCTCCAGCCGCTCGTCCATCGCGAGCACGACGGTTGACATGCCGCCGCTGCCAAGGCGGTCGCCGAGCCGGTAGCGCCCGGCGAAGAGCTCCTCGCTCACTGGCCGGCACCTCCCGAGCCCCCGGGAGTGATGCCGCCGTTGTCCGGGGTGGTGGTGGGGGTGGTCGGGGTGGTGGTCGTCGTGGTCCGGGTCGTGGTGGTCGTGGTCTCGGTGGTCGGCCCGGTCGTGGTGGTTGTCGTGGTGGGCTCGGTCGTGGTCTTCGGGGTGGTCTTCGGCTTGGCCTCGCGGCACTGGGCCGGCACCGTCGCCTCCAGCTGCTGGAGGCCCTCGGAGATGCGCTCCTTCAGCTGCGTGTCGACGCTGCGCGGGAGCGAGGCGAGCTGGTTCTCGGCGGTGGCCAGCGCGCTTTCGGCGCCGCCGCAGTCGCCGGCCGCAGTGGCGTCGGCGACCTGCTGGATCGAGCCGTCGAGAGCCTCGGCAGAGTCGGCGGGGATCAGCTTCGGAGAGCCGGAGCCGCCGCAGCCGGCCAGCGCGCCGGCGGCCACGATGGCAGCGAGGAAGGCAGTTACCGAAATGCGCGCTGTCATCGCCTATTGACCGTACTGGAGCCGCTCGGCGAGGGAGTCCGGTAGGCGGGCGGCACGTATGGCTTCGGCGGCTCCATCGATGTCGTATTCGGTGCGCCTCCACTGCGCCCTTCCCGCGTCCGGGTCGATCAGCAGCCAGGCGGCCCGGGGGTCGCCGTCGCGCGGCTGGCCGACGCTTCCCGGGTTGAGAAGCCAGGTGCCGGCGGAGATGTCCACGGCATCTCCGTCCTGGCGGGGTTCGCCGACGGCGGGTTCTCCCTCGGCGCGGCCGAAGGCGAGCGCCACGTGGCTGTGGCCGACCAGGCCGACCGGCTCGTCGAGGGCGTCCAGGCAGAGCTCGGCGAGCAGGGTGCTGATCACGTACTCCCAGACGGGGTCACGGGGGCTTGCGTGAAAGAGGTCGAAGCCGGCGGCGCTCCCCGAGGGCGAGAGGGAGCCGAGCCACTCGAGCTCCTCCTCGCCGATCACCTCCTGCGTCCACCGGGCGGCCACGCCCGCGCCCCGCGAGAACTCGTCGAGCGGTATCTCCCCGGTGACCGCAAGGTCGTGGTTGCCGACCAGGCAGAGGGA
>JAUMBN010000130.1:0-5247 GCA_032119675.1 Solirubrobacteraceae bacterium
CTCCGGGTCGTCGGACTCCAGGTGCAGGAGCTGGGCGACGATCAGGTTGGCGACCATGTCGTCCACGGGGGTGCCGAGGAAGATGATCCTCTCGTTGAGCAGGCGCGAGTAGATGTCGAACTCGCGCTCGCCCCGTGAGGTCGACTCGATGACGGTGGGAATCATCGGCATGGCCCTCACCCTAGAGGCTCGGCGGCCCGCAACCGCGCGCCCGCGGGCGGCCGGCGCGGCCCGGTGCGGCCATACTCAGCGCAGGTGTTCAGCCTCAACCTGCCCAACTTCCTGACCGTCCTTCGGATCCTGCTGGTCCCGGTGCTCGTCGTCGCCCTGCTTGCCGAGGGCGGGCGGACCGTCGACATAATCGCCGCCGTCGTATTCGCGCTGGCCTCGGTGACCGACGCCCTCGACGGCTACCTGGCGCGCTCGCGCAGCCAGGAGACCTCATTCGGCAAGCTGATGGACCCGGTCGCCGACAAGCTGCTGATCATCGCGGCAATCCTCGCGCTGGTCTCGCTGGGCCGGGTGGCCGCCTGGGTGGCGATGGTGATCGTCGCCCGCGAGTTCGCCGTCACGGTGGCCCGGATGGCGGCGCGCTCGGAGGGAGTGGTGATAGCCGCCAACTGGTGGGGCAAGGTCAAGACCGCCGTCCAGGTGGTGACGATCCTGCTGCTGATCCTCATCGTGCCCTCTCCGCTCTGGGTGGACGTACTGGTTTACGTAATGGTTGCGGTGACCGTGATCAGCGGGATCGACTACTTCTTCGGCATGCGTCGCCTGCTGCGCGAGGCAGAGTCACGAAGCACCCAGGCGCGGGAGCGCAGCCGGCCGTGAAGTGGCTGATCGCCCTCGTCGTGCTCTGCGCCGGGCTGGCCGTGAGCGCGGCGGTCTACGTCGTCCTGTGGAACCGGGACCCGGTGCCGGGCGAGGTTGGGGCATGCCTGCGCAAGGGCAAGCTGCCCCTGGTCCGCTCGGCCGACGGGCTCTCGGCCTTCCGCGCCGAGATTCGCGCCGAGCCTGACCTCCAGCCCACGCAGCGCTGGAACTGGGGCCGCACCCGCGGGCTGCTCTACGAGGTCTCGGGCAACCGCTTCGCGCTGCTGGCGCTCTGGAACGACCGCGGCCCCTCGCTCGCCGGCCCCGACGCCGCCGAGAAGATCTACCGGACCCCGGCCCGTTACTCGATCATCAGCGTCGAGGCCCCCAACGAGGGGCGCCTCAAGCTCTGCGCCGAGCAGGTTTCGGGCTGATCCTCAGCGCCCGGCGGCGTCGAGCCACTCGCGCATCGAGGTGTGATGGGCGAGGTGCTCGCCGCTGGCCAGCTCGTGGCGCAGCTCGCCGAGCAGGCCGAAGCGCTCGGCGACCACGTTGTGCTGGTGGATCGTCTCGAGATTCTCCTGGCGGGCGGAGACGAAGGTGCCGTCGTCGAGGTTGCCGTAACGGTCGACGACCCCCTGGATCATCTCGCGCACGCAGTCCTCGACGAAGCGGGGGCGGCGGTGAGCCTTCTCCACAACCGCGCCCTCGTCGGAACGCTTCATCAGCTCGTAGATCTCGCTCGACATCGAGTCCTCGACGATCGCCAGCAGGTCGGCGGCCTCCACGTCGACCGGGTTCTTCTCGGTCGAGCCGATGTGGAGTGTGCCCAGGCCGCGCTGGTTGTGCGTGGCCACCGGCACCGCCTCGATGATCTCCTCGATCTGTGACTCGTCGTAGCCGGCGGCTTCGAGGTTTTTCCGGGCGCTGGCGGCGACCAGCTCCTGGGCGCACGGGCAGGCGGTCATTCCCTGGGCGGCGACGCCGACCAGGCGGCGTGTTCCCTTCTCGGTCGCGGCGGCCGCGCCGAAGAGGGTGTAGATCTCCTGCGTCATCACCCCGGAGACCGGGGCCGGCTTGTGCTCGGGGTAGCGGGCGGCGATCGTCACGTCGGCGCGCCTGGCTCCCTGGCGGTCGCGCACCGTCTCGGCGATCTTCTCGGCGAGCTGTTCGGCCCGCAGCGCGCTGCCGCCGACGACGGCCTCGCCGATCGCCTCGTTGACGACCTCCTCGAAGCGCGACATGTGGGCGCCCTTCTGGTGGGGGCCAAGGTCGACGAAGCACTCGAGCTTGGCGTGGTAGGGCTGCTCCTGGCCGGCCGGGCCGATCCGGATTACCTTCTCAACCCCGGTCACCCCGACCCGCGAGAGCGAGACGTTGATGGTCGGCTTTCTGTTCTGGACGTCCGGCGATTCGGTGAGCGCTGAAGGCTCCATGGGCTACCTGCCTGATTGGGAGCGCCAAAGGGTATCCGGGGCCGCTTTCATCGGCGAATGCCTTCCCGCCAGCTTGTGCTATCACTCACAAAGTGGGAGGAGTCGCTGGAGGGCGATTCCGGGAGAGAAAACAAGTCCAGGAGCTTTGGTCCTATGGCAACGACGGTCAAGACAGGGGGGCTTCTCGCCGACGAGGCACCGGTCTGGGAGCGCAAGGAGCTGCGGAAGCTGATCTCGGAAGGCCAGGAGAAGGGTTTCCTGACCGTCGCACAGGTCGCCGGGGCCCTCGACGAGGTGGAGGTCAGCCGCGATCAGGTCAGCGAGCTCCACGGCCGCTTCGAGGAGCTGGGAATCGACCTGGTCACCGCCGAGGGGGAGGGTGCCGACGGCCAGGCCCCGCCGATGACCGAGGGCGCCCCGCGGCGCCGCGGTTCCAGGGAGAAGGCCAAGCGCGAGCAGATCGACCTCACCGTCGAGCCGAGCCTTGATTCGCTGCGTCTCTACCTGCGCTCGATCGGGCGCGTCCCGCTGCTCACCGCCAGCCAGGAGGTTGAGCTCGCCAAGCGGATCGAGCGCGGCGACATGGACGCCAAGCAGCACATGGTCGAGGCCAACCTGCGCCTGGTCGTCTCGATCGCCAAGGGCTACCTCGGCCGCGGCCTGACCTTCCTGGACCTGATCCAGGAGGGCTCGCTCGGGCTGATCCGCGCGGTCGAGAAGTTCGACTACCGCCGCGGCTACAAGTTCTCGACTTACGCCACGTGGTGGATCCGCCAGGCGGTCACCCGCGCGATCGCCGACAAGGGCCGCACGATCCGCATCCCCGTCCACATGGTCGAGAAGCTCAACAAGGTGACCCACATCGAGCGCCAGCTCGTCCAGGTCCTCGGCCGCGAGCCTACCCCCGACGAGATCGCCTACGAGCTCGACATCACACCCGACGAGGTGCGCGAGATCCTCAAGCTCAGCCAGCAGCCCGTCTCGCTGGAGAAGCCGGTCGGCGACGAGGAGGACTCCGAGCTGGGCGACTTCGTCGAGGACGACGGGGCCGTATCTCCCTTCGAGAGCGCCTCGGAGAACCTGCGCCGCCAGAACATCTATCGCGCGCTGGAGACCCTGCCGCGCCGCGAGCGCGAGGTGATCGCCCTGCGGTTCGGGATCGGTGGCGGCAAGCCGCTGACCCTCGAGGAGGTCGGCCGCGCCTTCAACGTGACCCGCGAGCGGATCCGCCAGATCGAGAACCACACGCTCAAGAAGCTCGAGTCGATGCCCGAGGCCCAGAAGCTTCGGGACGGCGCCTGAGCCTCCGCTTCGGCGTCCCTGGCCCGCGGGCGCCCGCCGGGAGCGGCTGCGCGGTGCGTACAATCCCCCTCCGCCGGGGGGATGCCCGAGTGGTTAAAGGGGACGGGCTGTAAACCCGTTGGCTCTGCCTACGCAGGTTCGAATCCTGCTCCCCCCATCGGCCGGCGTCAGCCGGTGAACGGCTCGACGCCGGCCAGGTAAAGCCACCAGCCGCCGAGCAGGACGGTCAGCGTGGCCGCGACAGGCAGGAGGATGCGCCCCTCGCGGATCCGCCCGAGCGCCACGGCGGCCAGGACGGCGAAGCCGGGCATGGCGGGATACAGGTAGCGGGGGAGGAAGAAGTCCCAGTTCGACAGCTGAAGGGCCACTGCCATCCAAGCGATCCCGACCAGAATCGGCAGCGCCAGGAGCCCCAGCAGCCGGTTGCGGCGCAAGGCCGGCTTCAGGGTCAGCACCCCGGCCGGCACCGCGAGAACGATCGCCAGGCCCACGAGGCCGGCCACCAGCCGCCGGGAGGCGGGCAGGAACCATGACCACCACTCCTCCGCCAGCGGGGCCCGGGTCAGCACCACCAGTCGCGAAGGGATGTCGGTCACGCCCCATCGCTCGCCGCTGGGGTTCAGGTAGGGCTCCTGCATCTCACGCACAATCGAAGAGGCGGTAAGCGCCCCGTAGCGGTCGAGGTTGGAGGCCAGCCACGGGGCGATCATGAGCGCCGGTATCGCCACGACCCCGAGCGCCGTGAGAGCCCGCGTACGCCCGGGGATCGAAGGGTCGCGCAGCAGGATCCACAGCACCAGCAGGAGGCCGGGGAGGAAGGTGACGATGCTGAGCCGGTTCAGCAGGCCGAACCCGAAGACCGCTGCGGCCAGAAGCAGCAGCCCCGGGCTGCGGTCCCGCCACGCGAACCACAGGACGAGGGTCAGCGCAATCCCGAGGACGAACTCGAGCCCCGCGTTGGAGAAGGTCACCACCCTGAGGACCACCCCGGTCCAGAGGAAGACCGTGAGGGCCAGCGCGAACCGGGGCTCGGGATCTTCGCCGGGCTCGCAGGCCGCCCGCACCAGGCGCCAGAGCAGCCAGGCGGCGAAGAAGAGCAGCCCCAGGCCGAAGATCCTCAGCAGCCGGAGCTTCAGGACGTAGTCCGAGCCCCCGGCCAGGAAGACCGGGGCGGCGAGGACGTAGGTGAGGGGCGGCTGGAAGGCCTCGTAGCTGTAGCCGCCCAGGCCCCGCTCGCGCCGGTCCAGCTTCCCGGGCGCCGGGTAGACCCCTTCGTAGATCGACTCGGCCTGGGGGCTGATGAGGTCGGTGCCCAGGAACGGGAGACGGCCCTCCTCGGCGACGCTCTGCACGTAGCTGTAGTGGGCCGCCTCGTCGCCGGTGAAGCGGGGCAGCGAGAAGACCGTCGCCAGGCCGGCGACGGCGATGATCGCGAGCTGAACGGCGATCAGCACGCGGACCGGGCTTATCCGCTGGCGCAATGCCGACTCCACGCGGCGACCCTAATGGGCGCCACGGAGGCCCTGCAGGGTCTATCCGCAGCCTCTGGTTCGCTGGCTGTGTGGCAGGGAAGACCGCCGGGGAGGAGCTGCCCCCAGACAACCAGGGCGACCACCGCACCGCCTGGCTCGCCCTCGAGTACCCGGCGATGGGCGACTTCGACGACCCGAAGCTGGAGTGGCGCCGGCTCTTCTCC
>JAUMBN010000131.1:0-3208 GCA_032119675.1 Solirubrobacteraceae bacterium
GCCAAGTGGTTCCCCCGCTCCCCGGTGTCGATGACATCGGGAACTCGGCTTTGGTCACAACGTTTGCGGAATGTTAGCGAAGATGCCTGCGGGATTACGTGGGGCGCCCCGAAAACAGGCGCCAGGGCCCGCGGTTACGGCGTTTTGAGGATGGCGTCGACGATCGCGAGGGCCACCTCGCAGCGCTCGATAAGCGGCAATTCGACGTACTCGTCGGGGTGGTGTGCGGAGCCCCCGCAGGGCCCCAGGCCGTCGATCGTCACCGGGATCAGCGAGGCAAAGTGGCTGGCGTCGCTGGCCCCTCCCCGGGCGGCGGGGACGATCGGCCGGCCAAGCACCACCGACGCCCGCTCGAGCACTGGGGCGCACGCATCGCCGCTGTCCATCCCCGGCCACTCCCGGTCACGAACCACCTCGATCTCCACCTCGCCTACGCGGCCGGGGATCGCCGCCTCCACCGGACCGAAGGCCTCGATCCGGTCGGCGCGAAGGTCGCAGACCAGCTCCCCCGATGGTGGAACGACGTTGAGCGCCACGCCGGCCTCCACCTGCGTGGGTACGGCGGTGAGGTGCTCCGGCCCGTCCGGGTCCGAGCAGCCGTCGACGACCTGCGCCACCTCGGCGAGGGCGAGCAGGGCGTTGGCCCCGCGCTCGGGCGCCGACCCGCTGTGGGCCGCGCGCCCCCTCGCGGTGACCCGCAGCGCGACGGCCGCCTTGCGCTTCACGACCACCGCGTCCTCTCCCCCGTCCGAGCGCTGGCCCCCCTCGAAGCAGAGGCAGGCGTCGAACCCGGCGAACCGGGCCACGTGGGCGAATGCTCCGGTCCGCCACTCCTCGTCGTTGACGAGCAGGAGCGAGGCCTCGGCCAGCTCCTCGCGACCGGCGAGCGCTCCCATCAGGCCGAGGGCGATCGCGTCCCCGCCCTTCATATCGAAGCTCCCCGAGCCGATCAGCCGGTTGCCGGAGCGGCGCGCGGAGATGAAGTCGTCATGGGATACGACGGTGTCGAGGTGCCCGACCAGCAGGAGGCGCCGCGTTCCCGGGCCGCTCAGCGTTATGACGAGATCCGGCGCGTGGCCAGGCGTGGAAGAGGGGATCCGGTGGCACTGAGCCCCGGAAGGCGCCATCGCGCAGGCCACGGCGACGATCCGCTCGGCGGCCTCGAGGTCCGACGACGGCGAGGAGATCGCCATCAGCGCCTCCAGGTCGCGCTCTGCTGCCTGAGCCATCGGCGGAGCGTTCTTCTCTATCCAGGATTGCGCCACTGGCATACTCTCTCACCGATGGCGAAGGGACCCCAGCCAGGAGAAGCCGCTCCCGACTTCGAGCTGCCCGGCACGGACGGCAGCTTCCGCCTGTCCGACCACCGGGGCGAACGGGTGATCCTCCTCTTCTATCCCGGCGACGACACCCCCGGGTGCACCAAGCAGTTCTGCTCCTATCGGGACGACAGCGAGCAGATGGAATCGCTCGGCGCCACCGTCGTCGGCATCTCCGGGCAGGACCTCGAATCCCACGAGAAGTTCATCTCCAAGCACGGGCTCACCGTCCCGCTGCTCGCCGACGTCGGCCGCAAGGTAGCCGGAGAGTACGGGCTCACCGCGCCGGTGATCGGCACCCGGAGGGCCGTGATCATCGTCGACGAGGAAGGGATCGTGCGCTACCGCCACGTCCACCTGGTCGGGATCAGCCACCAGAGCGTCGACCAGCTTCGCGAGGCGCTCGAGAGCATCGGGTCTGCGGCGTGAGCGACGAGCCGGAAGAGGCAACGGCGCCAGGGGCCGGGGCTGAGCCCACGGTCCCCGAGCCGGAGGCCCCGGCGCTGTTGGAAGCTGCAGAGCCCGAGGCCTCGGCGCCGGCGGCCACGGAACAGGTCGCCGAGCCGACGGCCACGGAAGCCACGGCGTCGGCGGCGGCAGAGCCCGCCGCGCCCGAAGGCCGGCAGAAGCCGAAGGGGAAGAAGAAGGCGAAGGGCAAGGGGCGCCACAAGCCGCCCGCTCTCCCCCGAAGCCGCGCCGACCTGCCGATCGACGACCTGCGCGACGCCTCGCGCGCGACGATGGACCTCTTTGGGCCCGAGCGCGCGGTGCGCGAGTCGTTCTCGGTCCTCGCCCCGCGCGAGCGCAGCGACATCTCGGCCCTGGTCGCCGCCGACGAGGACGCACGGCCCCGGGCGCGCAACATCGCCAACGGCTCCCTGGGAGCCGGCCGGATCGACAAGGCGATGGCCGCGACGATCATCTCGATGGCGCCGCAGCAGGCCCTGTGGACCGTCACCCTGGACCGCGAGCAGGCCGCCCAGCGGCTGGGAAAGGTGCGCGCGGCCAAGCAGCGCGACCGCCAGCGCAGCGAGCGGGCCAAGGAACGCAGGCGCGGCGGCGACCGCGTCAGCAAGGAGCAGCTCAAGGCCGCCCAGGACGGAAGCGTTGGCGCGACGATCCGCTTCGTCACCGAGGAAGACCGCCGCGAGGAGCGCAAGGCGGCCAAGGAGCGCAAGCCCAAGGGCGGCTCCAGCGTCCTCGACGAGCTCGGCTACTGACTAGTCGCGCCGCGAAGCGATCAGCCGGTCGGCCTTCTCCATTGCGCCGTCGTCCAGGCGGCTTCCGAGCCTTGAGCGGTTATCGGCAACCAGGCGGTAGGCCGCACGCGTCGGTCCCGGCATCGCCCTGAGCAGCGGGGCCCCGAACGAGAGGGCCGGAAGGACGGAGGCGATCGGTGCGGCCGCGTCTCCCCCGGAGTAGACGCGCCCCTCGTGGGTGACGGCATGCGCGCTCGCCAGGCGCTCGGATTCGGGAACGCCGGCCAGGAGCCGGTCTCCCTCCTCCCCCTGGATCGGGAGAAGCCTCAGGCGCCGGTCCCTGTCGAAGGCGACCAGCCGCGCCACCGACCAGCGGCACCAGCGGCAGTCCTCGTCGTAGAGGACGACCAGGCGATCGTCAGCCATCGGCTCAGGCGCTGAGGATCAGCCGCATCCGCTCCTCGATGGCAGCGGTGACGGTGTCACGGAGCGGACCCTCCTCGAAGCGCGCGACCAGCTCGTGGAGGAAGCCTTCGATAACCAGGCGCCGGGCCTCGCCCTCAGGCAGGCCGTGCGAGCGCAGGTAGAAGAGCTGGTCGGGGTCGACCTGGGCGATCGCCGCGGCGTGCGTGCAGCGCACGTCGTTGGCGAGAATCTCCAGGCCCGGGATCGCGTCGGCGTGGGCCTTGC
>JAUMBN010000132.1:0-3361 GCA_032119675.1 Solirubrobacteraceae bacterium
CACGCCGGAGCCGGAGGGACGGGCTCGCTCGCCGTCCAGCTGGCCCGGGTCTTCGGGGCCGGGACGGTTGTGGCCACCGCTTCGAGCCCGGAGAAGCGCGAGCTGGCGATCTCCTGCGGAGCCGACGCGGCGATCGACGGCGACCCCGAGGGGCTGGCCGGGCGGCTGGTCGAGGCTGCCGGCGGAGAGCTCGACGTCGTGCTCGACGCGATCGGGGGCGAGGTCTTCGAACGCTCGCTCGAGGCCCTCGGTCCCTTCGGGCGGATGGTCACCTACGGCGTCTCGGGCGGTAAGACCAATACGGTCAATACCCGGGCGCTGATGAAGCGAAGCCAGGCGCTGGCCGGTTTCTGGCTGGCCGACTGTTACGGAAGGCCCGAGATGCTCGGGCCGCCGCTGGCCGAGTGCTTCGTGCTCGCCGCATCGGGACGCCTGCGACCCCTGGCCGGCGAGCGATATCCGCTCTCGGAGGCGGCCCGCGCCCAGGAGGACCTGGCCGGCCGCCGGACCACCGGCAAGCTCGTGCTCGACCCGGGCGCCTGACCGCTACGCGGCCGAGGCCCTACCCTCCCCACGTGACTGATTTCGCCGACCTGGGCCTCTCCGGGACCACCCTCGAGGCCCTCAGCAACGTCGGCTACACCGAGCCGAGCCCGATCCAGGAGCAGACCATCCCGGCACTCCTGGAGGGACGGGACATCATCGGCCAGGCCCAGACCGGCTCGGGCAAGACCGCCGCCTTCGGGCTGCCGATCATCGAGTACATCGACCCGGAGGGCCCAACCGCCCAGGCACTCGTCCTCACCCCTACCCGCGAGCTCTGCATCCAGGTCACCCAGGCGCTTCGTGCCTACGGCGAGCCCAAGGGGGTCGACGTGGTCGCCGTCTTCGGGGGTGCGCCGATCAAGACCCAGCAGGCCCAGCTGCGCGGTGGCGGCCACATCGTGGTGGGGACGGTCGGGCGAGTGGCCGACCTCCTGCAGCGCGTATCGCTCGTGCTCCACGACTGCCGCTTCGTCGTCCTGGACGAGGCCGACGAGATGCTCGACCTCGGCTTCCTGGAGGACGTCGAGAAGATCCTCATGCAGACGCCGAACGGCCGTCAGACCGCCCTCTTCAGTGCCACGATGCCGCCGCCTATCCGCAAGCTCGCCGACCGCTTCCTCTACGAACCCGAGGTGATCCAGGTCGAGGCGCCGACCCTCACCGTCGACACCGTCGAGCAGTTCCAGGTGGGGGTCGACCAGAAGGGCAAGCCGGACATGCTCGTCGAGGTGCTCGCCGAGGAGAAGCCGACCCAGGCGATCGTCTTCGTCCGCACCAAGGTGCGCTGCGACCAGCTAAACAAGCGGCTGCGTGACCGGGGAATGAACGTCAAGGCGCTGCACGGAGACATGTCCCAGGGCTCGCGCGACGGGGTGATGCTCTCCTTCAAGGGCGGCCGGGTGCCGATCCTCGTCGCCACCGACGTCGCTGCCCGCGGGCTCGACATCTCGACCGTCACCCACGTCGTCAACTACGACGTCCCCACCTCGCCCGACGTCTACGTACACCGGATCGGGCGCACCGGCCGTGTCGGGCGTTCGGGGCGGGCCATCACCTTCGTTGAGCCGCGGCAGGAGGGCGAGCTCGAGGCGATCGAGAAGCACATCGGCGCTGGCATCTCGCCGTGGTCGCCGGGGGCGACCACCGAGCCGGCCGCGGTGACCGAGGGCCCGAAACGCCACGACAAGCCCGAGGTGGGCCGCCGCCGGCGCCGCGGGCGCCGTTCGCGCGACGAGGACGGGGGGCGCGTCGAAGGCAAGGCCACCGACGACGCTGAGCCCGGCAACGGAGCCGGGCCTGCCGACGGCGGTGAGGAGATCGCCTGGGCCAAGCTCGTCGTGGCCGCGGGCAGCGCAGACGGGCTCGAGCCCGCCGACCTGGTTCGCGTCGTCACCTCCGAGGCCGGAATCGGGGGCGAGGAGGTTCGCGACGTGAAGGTCCTCGAGCGCTTTGCCTTCCTCTCGGTTCCCGAGGACCGGGCCCAGGGCGTCGTCGAGGCGGTCAGCGGCTCGGAGTGCAACGGCACGACGCTCAAGCTCGAGCCGGCCGGCCGCTGATCCCGGCCAGCAGGCCGTTAACCGTTCCTTATTGCCCGCCGCGGGCCGGCGTGCCATCCTTACGGGAGTGATCCAGCTAAGTGACCAGCCCGACCTGCCGCTCGAACAGGGTGAGCTCGGCCTTGCCGTCGACGATTCGCTCCTCGCCCCCGTCGAGGCTTCGGAGCTGCCGCCGGCAGGGGAGAACGACTGCCGGGTCTGCGGCGCCTTCGTGGCCGCCGACCAGGACTGGTGCCTTGAGTGCGGCGCGGCGGTGGACGAACCGCGGAAGATCCCGGGCCTGGCGACGGTCGGCCTGGCCGGCGTCTTCACCCTCGTGCTGGCCGGTGGAGCGGTAGCGGCAGGCGTCGCTGCCCTGAACGACACGATCCCGCCGCGGGATACGAAGGTGGAGACCGTCGCCCAGGAGGCGCCCGCCGAGCCGGCGATCGACGACACGCTGACCGAGGACCCGCTGGCGCCCGACAGTGGCGCCGTCGACGACCAGCTGACGCCGGTCACCCCCACCGACGGTGGCGGGACGGTCACCCCGGTCGTCCCCGACGACGGCGGGGGAGGCTCGACCGAGCCCAAGCCGTTCGACCTTCCTGGCAGCGCGGCAGCGCTCTACGACCCGCAGACGCGCTTCCAGGCATCCAACGATCCCGCCCTGGCGATCGACGGGGCCAAGACCCCCACGTGGTTTGTCACCACCGCCGCCGACGGGAACATGAACATCGGCCTCCAGGTCGACCTCCAGAAGTCGCGCAAGGTAACCCGGCTCACGATGACCACCAAGACCCCGGGCTTCACGATGTACGTGCTCGGGGACAAGGGCGTCGACCCGCCGGACGAGGTCGGAGACATGACCACCCTCGGCGAGGCGGCGTCGATCGACGCCGCCGCCGAGAGCGGGAAGCCGGCGCCCGACTCGGGCGACAAGGCCGGCGACGAGACCTTTGAGCTGAGCCTGGGCAACACCGACAAGAAGTGGCGCACGATCGTCCTCTGGTTCACCGCTCCGCCCAACAAGGGCCCGACCGTTCGCATCTCCCAGCTCAAGTTCTTCGACAACTGAGCTGCGGCGCCGGCCGCCATTCGTTACGGTCCGGTCAGGGCACAGGTGCCCTGACCCGCCACCGATAGAGAGGAGCGCCGCCGATGTCGGCAGCGACCATGAAGACCAGTGAGGGCGACATCAGCATCGAGCTGTTCGACGACGCCGCCCCTGAGACCGTCGCCAACTTCCGCAAGCTCGCCGAGGACGGCTTCTACGACGG
>JAUMBN010000133.1:0-1672 GCA_032119675.1 Solirubrobacteraceae bacterium
CGTCAACCACGCAGAGGAGCCAGCATGGCCAGGGAGCAGCGAATTCTCGTCGGACAGGTAGTCGCCATCACCGGGGGTGCCCGGGGAATCGGCAAGGCAACCGCCCAGCGCCTCGCCCGCGAGGGAATGAAGGTCTCGATCGGGGACCTCGACGGCGACCTGGCGGCCGAGGTTGCCGGCCAGATCGGCGGTGGCGCCATGGGCATGGAGCTCGACGTGACCGACATCGACTCCTTCAACGACTTCATCGAGGCCACCGAGGAGCAGCTCGGGCCGGTCGACGTACTGATCAACAACGCAGGGATCATGCAGCTCGGACCCTTCATCGAGGAGGACCTGGCCACTACCGAGCGGATGATCAACATCAACGTCTACGGGGTCCACTACGGCTGCAAGCTCGTGCTCCCGAAGATGGTCGCCCGCCGCCGTGGCCACCTGGTGAACATCGCCTCGGTGGCCGGAACCGCCGGCTTCTCCAACGGCGTCACCTACTGCGGCACCAAGCACTACGTGCGCGGGATGAGCGAGGGCCTGCACTCGGAGCTGCGCGGAACCGGGATCGACGTCTCCTGCGTCATGCCGGTCGCCGTCCACACCGAGCTGGGAGCCGGCCTCCCCGAGCCCCGCGGAGTGAAGATGCCCCAGCCCGAGGACGTCGCCGAGGAGATCCTCTCCGCGCTGAAGGAGCCCCGCTTCGACGTCTTCGTGCCGCGTTCGGTCGGCACGCTCCAGCAGGTGATGTCGATCCTGCCGCGCGGCGGCCGCGAGCGCATGACCCGCGCCATGAAGGCCGACCAGGTCCTGGCGACCGCCGACATGGGTGCCCGCCGTGACTACGAGCTGCGCGCCGCCCGCTCTGCCCCGGCGATCGAGACCGGCGGCAAGAAGAAGAAGGACAAGGGCAAGAAGAAGGACAAGTCCGGCAAGTCGGACTCCTGAGCGCCGTGGCCGACGACATCGCGCAGGAGTCGATCGACACGATCCGCGCGCTCTGCATGGACATCGTGCAGAACGCGAACTCCGGCCACCCGGGCCTGCCGCTGGGAATGGCGCCGGCCGCCTACGTCCTCTTCAACCGGGTCATGAACTACGACCCGGCCGACCCGGACTGGCCGGACCGCGACCGCTTCATCCTCAGCGCCGGCCATGGCTCGGCGCTGATCTACGCCATGCTCCACCTGAGCGGGTACGCGCTCTCGATGGACGACCTGAAGGCCTTCCGCCAGTGGGGATCGATCACCCCGGGCCACCCTGAGCGCGATCCTGACCCGGCGCGGGTGACCCCCGGTGTCGAGGTGACAACCGGGCCGCTGGGCCAGGGCTTCGCCAACGGCGTCGGCATGGCGATGGCCGAGAAGTTTCTCGCACAGCGCTTCGGAAGCGATGTCCAGGACCACCGGACCTTTGCCATCGTCTCCGACGGTGAGCTCGAGGAGGGGATCGGCTCGGAGGCCGCCTCGCTGGCCGGCTTCCTCAAGCTCGGCAAGATCACCTACCTCTACGACGACAACGACATCTCGCTCGACGGCCCCACCTCCCTGAGCTTCAAGGAGGACGTCACGAAGCGGTTCGAGGCCTACGGCTGGCACGTCGAGTACGTCGAGGACGTGAACGACATCCACGCCCTCGAGCAGGCGATCGACCGCGCCGTCGCCGAGGAGGAGCGTCCCTC
>JAUMBN010000134.1:0-6454 GCA_032119675.1 Solirubrobacteraceae bacterium
GTGGCTGCGTGCGGCTGCATACCCCCTATCCCCGAGACGCAGGCCTACGTCGCAAAGATCCTCGCGCTGGCCGCCGGTGGCACGGGCGGTCCGGTGGTCCGGCTCGTGCGCTGAGTCGTCGCTAACGCAAGCGGGCAGCAGGAAGGTTGCGCGGGCCTACGTACGCTCTGGTAGGTTGGCCGGGCCTGGGACGGGGAGGTCCCCGGTGAACAGGAGGAGAGAGATGCCGTACCGCCGTTTTGCGTTTGCCCTCGTCGTCCTGGCCAGCCTCGCCGCAGCCCCGGCCGCATCAGCTGCCTCGAGCTGCGACCCGATCGACGACCGGGCCTGCCTGCTGCCCTGGCCCAACAACCACTTCACGGCCAAGCAGAAGGGTTCGGCGACCGGCCTGCGGCTGGACCTCAGTGCTTCCCTCTTCCCGAAAAACGACAAGGGCAAGTCGGCTTTCCCGCCGGACCTGAACCGTAACGACGGATTCAGTCCCGGCAGCGTGGCCCTCACCTACGTACCGGGCCTCGACCTTGCCAGGAGCGGCGCGGTGCCGATTACCAACATGGCGGCCTACTCCGCCCTCGACGCGCCGATCGTCGTAATTGACGCGAAGACCGGAAAGCGTCACCCGATCTGGACCGAACTCGACACGAGCCCCGACGCACTGGCCGAAACCAGAGGCCAGACGCTGATGATCCACAACTCGCTCAACTACAAGGAGGGTCGCCGCTACGTCGTAGCGCTGCGCAACCTCAAGGACTCCGCCGGCAACACGATTCCTGCCGGGCCGGCATTCGCCGCGATCCGCGACGGGAAGGCGACTGGAGCCCTCGCTGCCCGCGAGAAGCAGCTCGCGTCCAGCTTTGCCGTCCTGAAGAAGGCCGGTATCGAGCGCTCGTCGCTCTACCTCGCCTGGGACTTCACGGTTGCGAGCGAGAAGAACCTCTCCCAGCGGGCTCTCTCAATCAGAAATACCGCCTTCGCCGAACTGGGGGACAGGAAGCTCGCCGATGGAAAGGTCCAGGGCAAGGCGCCCGGGTTCAAGGTCACGACGGTCACCGAGTACACCGAAGCCGAAGACTCGAAGATCGCCAGGCAGGTCGAGGGCACTTTCACCGTGCCGTGCTTCCTGACCACCAGGGGCTGCGTCACGGGCGGACGCTTCAAGTACAAGAGGGCCAGCAAGGGACGCTTCGACTCAATTCCCGCCAGGACCGGCACGGCGACGGCCCCGTTCATCTGCCGGATCCCGCGGACGGCGCTCACGAGCCCGGCCCGTCCTTCCCTCTACGGCCACGGCCTCCTCGGGCGAGCCACCGAAGTTCGGGCCGGGAACGTCAGCTCAATGGCCAGCGAGCACAACATGGCTTTCTGCGCCACGCCCGAGATCGGTATGGCCGAGGAGGACATCCCGAACGCGATCAAGATCCTCGGCGACATGTCTCTGTTCGGGAGCCTCGCCGACCGGCTTCAGCAGGGGCTCCTCAATGAGCTGCTCCTCGGGCGCCTGATGATCAACTCGAAGGGATTTGTGGCCAACGCCGCGTTCAAAAACTCCTCGGGGTCACCCGTCCTGGACATCTCGAACCTCTTCTACGACAGCAACAGCCAGGGAGCGATCCTTGGTGGGGCGTTGACGGCACTCTCGCCGGACTTTCGACGGGCATCGCTCGGCGTTCCCGGGATGAATTACAGCGAGCTCCTTCCGCGCAGCGTCGACTTCGATACCTACGAGGCGGTCTTCAAGCCCGCCTACCCGAGCCGGTTCGACCGGATCCTGCTCATCAGCATCATCCAGAACCTCTGGGACCGGGGCGAGAGCAACGGGTATGCCCACCACATGACCTCCGACCCCCTCGCCGGCACGCCGAAGCACAACGTGCTTCTGCAGGTCGCGCTCGGAGACCACCAGGTCGCCCAGGTGACGGCGGAAAAGATGGCGCGTACCTCGGGTGCCGCCGGGCGTCGACCGGTTTACGACCCGGGTCGCTCCGAGGACGTGACCGCTTTCTGGGGGATCGCCGACTGGGGCTCGTCGAACGCCGGCGGCTCCGGGATCGTCATGTGGGACAGCGGGCCCTGTCGCCGTGGAGCCGAGATCCCGGTCCCGTGCCTGCCCAGTGGCGAGTTCCGGGCGAGCGGCGGTGATGGCACCCCCGTCGCACCTACCGGACCCGTCGCGCCAAGAAACGGTCGCGACCCGCACTCCCAGGTGCGCGACACGCCGGAAGCGCGCCAGCAGAAGTCTGACTTCCTCAAGGCCAACGGCAGGTTGACCGACACGTGTCCTTCGGACCGCGCGTGCCGGGCGAGCGTCTGGCCGTACTAGTGGAGGGAGGCTCAGCGATGCCGCACATCTCCGGCGCGCCGATCGTGAGTGCGCGCAGGATCGGCCCCCTCGTAGTCGCGGTCCTCGCGGTGGTGCTCCCGGCCGGCGCGATGACCGCAGATTCCCATGCCGCCAGCTGCGACCCGATCGACGCCCGGGCCTGCCTGCTGCCGTGGCCCAACAACCACTTCACGGCCAAGCAGAAGGGTTCGGCTACCGGCCTGCGGCTCGACCTTAAGCCCTCGATGTTCCCCCGGAACGCCCAGGGCCGGCCGGCGTTCCCGCGCGACCTCAACCGCAGCGACGGCTTCAGCCCCGGACCACAGGTCATGACCCACGTGCAGGGGCTCGACCTGGAGGCGAGCGAGGCCGTTCCCGTAACCGACATCGGGAGTTACGCGCGAAGCGACCAGCCGGTCCTGCTGCTCGACGCCAAGACCGGAAAGCGTCACCCGGTCTGGGCCGAGATGGACGCCAACCCCGACGGCGAGGCGGCGAGCGACGGCCTCCTGATCATCCGGCCGGCGCGCAATCTCGCCGAGGGGCGCCGCTACGTAGTGGTCCTGCGGAACCTCAAGGACTCTTCCGGCGCCACGCTCCCGGCGCCGGCCGCCTTCGCGAAGATCCGGGACGGGAAGGTGACCGGGGCGCTCGCTGACCGGGGGCGCGAGCTGAAGAGCTCGTTCGCGGTTGCCGCGCGCGCCGGGGTGAAGCGCTCGACCATCTACCGGACCTGGGACTTCACCACCACCAGCGAGCGCGGCCTCACCGAGCGTGCCCTGGCGATGCGCAACCAGAGCTTCGCCGCCCTCGGCGACCGCAACCTCAAGGACCTAAGGGTCACCGGCCGCTCGCCGGCATTCAAGGTGGACAAGGTCATCAACTACACCGCGGCCGAGAACGAAAGCCTCATGCGCCGCGTCGAGGGCACTCTCACCGTGCCCTGCTACCTGAGCAGCTCCAACTGTGCGCCGGGGGGAACCTTCCGCTTCGAGCGTCAGGCAGCCGGCCGCTTCGCCTCGATTCCGAGGCGCAGCGGCTCGATGAGCTTCCCGTTCTACTGCGCAATTCCCCGGGCGGCCGAGCAGACGCCGGCGCGCCCGGTCATCTACGGCCACGGCCTGCTGGGCAACCCGGCCGAGAGCTTCGGCTCGGGCAACCAGACCTTCGCCCGGATGCACAACATCGCATTCTGCGCCACCCGGGAGATCGGGATGTCCGACGAGGACATCCCCAACGCGATCAAGCTGCTCGGGGATATGTCCCTATTCGCGTCGTTCCCGGATCGTCTCCAGCAGGGGTTCCTGAACCAGCTGATGATGGGGAGGGCCATGATCCACACTGAGGGGTTCACGGCCAACGCAGCGTTCAAGGGGTCCGGCGGGCAGCCGCTGCTCGACCGGGCGAAGCTCGCCTTCAACGGGAACAGCCAGGGAGGCATCCTCGGGCCGGCGATCACCGCGCTTGCTCCCGACTTCACCCGCGCCGTCTACGGGGTGCCGGGTATGAACTACTCGATGCTGCTGCCGAGGAGCATCGACTTCGACGACTACGAGCTGATCTTCAAGCCCGCCTACTCGGGGCGCCTGGAGCGGACGATGCTGCTCGGGATCATCCAGACTCTCTGGGACCGCGGCGAGGCCAACGGCTGGGCGCTCCACGCCACCGACGACCCACCGCCGGGCACGCCGAAGCACAAGGCCCTGCTCGAGATCGTGGTCGGCGACCACCAGGTGAGCCAGTACTCCGGCGAGGCCCTGGCCCGGACCGTCGGGGCGACGGTCCGCACCCCTGTCTTCACCCCCGGCCGCAGCGACGAGAAGGTTCCCTTCTGGGGAGTCCGAACGAGCGGACCCAAGGGCGGCTCGTGGGCGGTCATGTTCGACAGCGGGCCCTGCCGCAAAGGGTCCGACCAGCAGCCGATCGAGTGCCTAGCTTCGCGGGCCTTCCGCAGCGCCGGTGGGGTCGGCACGCCGCTTCCTCCCGTTGCGCCGACCGCGCCGCGGCTCGGCCAGGATCCCCACGGCATCTTCGATCTGGCCCGCGGTGAGCAGGCCGCAGCATTTTTTGACGGCTCGTTCCGGGACGTCTGCCCGACCGGCGTCGCCTGTCGCCTCTCGATGTGGCCGTACTGAGGGGGTAGCGGCCGCGGGCGGGCCGGCGGGCTGCCGCCCGCTCAGGCCGCGGAGAGCTCTACCGGGATGCCGTTCAGGACGGCGGTGCCGGAGAGCGGCTCCATCAACCCCGCGTCGCCCAGCTCGTTGACGTTGGCGCCGGCGTGCTCGCGGGCCACTCTCAGGCGCGTGTCCTTGAAGTCGTGGCCCCACCCGTGCGGCACCGAGACCACCCCGGGCATGATCGCGTCGGTGATTACCGCGGTCAGCTCAATGCTGCCGCTGGAGGAGCTGAGAACCGCCGCCTCGCCGTCGGCCACGCCGCAGCGCTCTGCATCCTGCGGGTTTACGAAGACGGTGCATCCCTCCGGCCCGGAGACCAGCCCGGGGAGGTTGTGCATCCAGGAGTTGTTGGAGCGCAGCTGCCGGCGCCCGATCAGGACCAGGCCCGGGCCGCCGTTGCGCGATGCCGTCTCGGCCTGCAGCCGTTCGAGCTCGGCGGCCATCTCGGACGGGACGGCCTCGACCTTCCCGCTCTCGGTGCCGAGGATCTCCGGGATCCTCGGTGTCAGGGGTCCGAGGTCGATCCCGTGAGGGTTCTCCTCCAGGGTGGCCAGCGAGAGCCCGTCCGGGTCGTCGCCGAAGCCGTCGCCCCAGGGCCCGGAGCGGATCATCAGGTCGAGCAGGCGCTCGGGGCCGCCGTCGGGGCCGGTGGCGGCAAGCACCTCGGCCGGGTCGCGCCCGGAGACCTTCGTGCCGTCGACCGCGGTGAACATCTTGGCGATCTCCAGGCCGATGAAGTCGTCGATCATCCCGATGTCGGCCTCGGGGCCGGCACCGGCGGCGATCGCGGTCAGGCGCAGCAAGATCTCCCACTCCTCCATCGCCCCGTCCGGCAGGGGCAGCGCCGCCGGGGAGTAGTTGGCCACGTTGCGGACCGAGAGCGAGTAGAAGGCCAGGTCGTACTGCGACTTCTCCAGCGGGGAGGGGGAGGGGAGGATCACGTGGGCGTGGCGTGTCGTTTCGTTGAGGTAGATGTCGACGCTGACCATCAGGTCGAGATTCCCGAGCGCCTCGTCCAGCCGGTCGCCGTTGGGAATTGAGAGGACCGGGTTTCCAGCCAGCGTGAACAGGGCGCGGACCTGTCCCTCGCCCGGGGTCTCGATCTCCTCGATCAGGCAGTTGACCGGCAGCTCGCCGAGCGCCTCGCCGCGGCCGCTCACCCGGGAGCTCCAGCGGTGCAGCTTCACCGCGGCCTTGCCGTCGGCGGAGGGCACCGATGCCGCCGGCAGCGGGAACATCGCGCCGCCCTCGCGGTCGAGGTTGCCGGTGATGATGTTGAGGACGTCGACCAGCCAGCTGGTCAGGGCGCCGAAGGCCTGCGTGGTCGTCCCGATCCGGCCGTAGACGGCAGCCGACGGGGCGGCGGCGAGCTCGCGGGCCATCGTCCTGATCGTCTCCGCGTCGATCCCGCAGGCGCCGGCGGCCATCTCCGGGGTGAACGGCGCGACCAGGCCGGGCAGGGCCTCCAGGCCGGCGAGGTGGGGGGTGAGGTGCTCGCCGGGGTCGTCGAGCCCCTCCTCGAGGATCACATTGGCCATCGCGGCCAGCAGGAGCGCGTCGGTCCCGGGGCGGATGAAGTGGTGCTCGCTGGCCTCCTCGGCGGTGCGCGAGCGCCGCGGGTCGACGACGACGACCTTGCCGCCGCGCTCGCGAATGGCGCGGATCCGGCCGCGCATGTCCGGGGCGGTCATCAGCGAGCCGTTGGAGACCGCGGGGTCGGCGCCGAGGATGAGGAAGTGGGAGGTGCGGTCGACGTCGGGGATCGGGATGGTCAGCGACCCGCCGAACATCAACCCGGTGGAGACCTGCTTGGGGAGCTGGTCGAC
The DNA here is from genome assembly GCA_032119675.1 of Solirubrobacteraceae bacterium. Classification (GTDB taxonomy): domain Bacteria; phylum Actinomycetota; class Thermoleophilia; order Solirubrobacterales; family Solirubrobacteraceae; genus F1-60-MAGs163. The sequence continues at coordinate 6,324 of JAUMBN010000134.1, forward strand.
GCTGCTTGCCGTGAAGATGTTCTGCGTGCCGAGCCCCTTCATGAAAGCGCGGCCGTAGAGCAGCGCCGAGTGGGAGTGGGCGTTGGGGTTTCCGAGGTAGACCGCCGCGGCGTTGCGGTCGCCGTCGGCGG
>JAUMBN010000135.1:0-2456 GCA_032119675.1 Solirubrobacteraceae bacterium
CCCGACCGTCGTGTCAGGGCAAGTGCCAGTGCCGGGATCGCCGTCCCGGCCACCACCAGCGCCACGACCAGTACCAGGGCGCCGGCCGGCAGGACGATGGCCACCGCCACGCCGATCACCGCCACCACGACCAGCGCGATCATCGGGGGTCCGAGGGCCCTCAGGTAGAGGTCCTGAAGCGTGTCCACCTCGCCGGTGAAGCGGCTGAGTACGTCCCCACTGCGCATCCGCGCGATCCCCTCGGGAACCAGTGGCACGAGCCGCTCGAAGAACTTCACGCGCAGCTCGGAAAGGACGCGGAAGGCGAGGTCGTGGGAGGCCAGGCGCTCGAAGTAGCGAAGGAGGGCGCGGGCCATCGCCAGTCCCCGCACCGCAACGGTGAATACGGTCAGCGTGAGGATCGGCGGCTTCAGCGAGGCCTTGCTGATCAGCACTCCCGCCACGGCCAGGAGGGCCGCTGCAGCAAGGATGGACCCGGCCCCGAGGATTATCGAAAGCGCCAGCCTCCCGCGACGGGGCCCGACCATCGCCGCCGCCCGCATCAGCGCCTGCCACTCGCGACGGGATGTCGACGGAACCGTGCTCACGGGTGCCCTCCGAGCTCGACCACGCGGTCGGCCCCGCGGGCCAGGGCGGGGCGGTGGACGATCATCAGCGTGGTGCGCCCGGCGGCGAGCCGCTCGATCGCCTCGCCGATCTCCGATGAGGCGTTCGCGTCCAGGTGGGCGGTGGGCTCGTCGAGGATCAGCAGCGGGGCATTGCGCAGGAAGGCGCGGGCCAGGGCGACCCTCTGCGCCTCGCCGGCGGAAAGGCGGCGCCCGGCTTCGCCGACCTGCGTTTCGAGGCCGTCGGGCAGCGCCGCCGCGACGCGGTCAAGGCCGGAGGCCCGGCAGGCCGCCTCGACCTCCTCCCGCGGGGCCGAGCGGTCGGCGAAGGAGACGTTCTCGGCGATCGTGCCGCTGAAGAGGGTCGTGCGCTGTGGCACCCAGGCCACGCGGCGCCGCCATGCCTCCGGGTCGACGTCGGCCAGGTCGGTGCCCCCGCAGGTGATCCTTCCTGCCGCCGGCTCGAGGAGCCTAAGCAGGACGGCAGCGACCGTGCTCTTGCCGACGCCGCTCGGGCCCACCAGCGCCAGGCGTTCCCCCGGCTCGACCCGCAGGCTCAGGTCCTCCAGTACCGGCACGTCCCGCTCGGGGTACGAGAAGGCGACCCCGTCCAGGACCAGGGCGCTGCGGGAGGGGTCGGGTGCGGGTGCCGGCACCTCGGGGGCGGCAACCGTTGCCGGGGTGTCGAGTACCTCGAAGCAGCGCTCCGCGGCGGCCAGGCCGTCGGCGCTGGCGTGGAACTGCTGTCCGACCATGCGGATCGGCAGGTAGAGCTCGGGCGCGAGGATCAGCACCGCCAGGCCGGTGGAGAAGGCGAGGTTGCCGCCGATCAGCTGGATGGCGATCGTCGCGGCTACGAGGGCCGTCCCGAGCATCGCGGCCAGTTCGAGGACGAGCGAGGAGAGGAAGGCGATCCGCAGGGTCGCCATCGTTTCGCGGCGGTACTCGTCGCCGGCCCGGGCGAGCGTCTCGACCTGCGCCTGCGCACGGTCGTTGGCGCGCAGCGTCTCGAGGCCGCGAACCACGTCCAGGAAGTGGGCGCTCAGCAGCGAAAGGGTGCGCCAGCGCCGGTCGGTTGCGGCGCGTGCCCCGAGCCCGATCAGCACCATGAAGACGACGATCACCGGCAGCGTGACGAGAAGGATCATCCCGGCCGCAAAGTCGCGCGGAAATATCCAGGCAAGGATCACCACCGGGACCAGTACGGCGAGCACCAGCTGGGGCAGGTAGCGCGCGAAGTAGACCTCCAGCGCGTCCACTCCCTGCACCGCCGTGGAGACGAGCTCCCCGCTGCGCTGGTCGCGCAGCCCCGTGGGCCTGGCGTGGAGGAGGTGCGACGTGATGCGGCTGCGCAGCTCGCTCATTACCCGCCCGGCGCCGATCCGCCCGGAGGCCTCGAAGCCTCCTGCGCACAGGGCACGGAGCACGATCACTCCGGCCAGGAGCCAGAGAAGCGGTGCGGAATCGGCGAGATCGTCACCGCCGGGGAAGGCGCCGGCGATGACACGTCCCAACAGCGAAGCCTGGGCGACTACGAGCACCGCGGTGAGGACCCCGAGGGCTATGGCTATGGCGAAGGGGAGCCTGGCGGCCCGGACCGAGCGAAACAGGCGGCGATCGACCGAAGAGCGGGCGCTTCGGGGCGGGGCTTCGCTCACGTCAGGATCCTACGCTTGCCCGCGACCTCCCAAGCGCCCGGGTTACACTGGGTGTACATAGAAGTGCCCCAGGGGACGACAGGCTTCGACGCGGTCGGTTCGTGGGGGTGGTTGCGAGCCGAGGTTCCCGGTGGCCTCGTTAAACCCCGGGAAAACCATATGTGCGGACTCTCACGAGTACGCCCTCGCCGCC
>JAUMBN010000136.1:0-2450 GCA_032119675.1 Solirubrobacteraceae bacterium
GGACCCCTTCGGCCCCCGGTCGGCCGACCGCGATCGCCACAGCGCCGGCAGCAAAGCCTGCCGCGCCGCACTCGAACCCGGCGCGCACCCACGGCTCGCCGCCGCCCGGGAGGGTGACGGCGCATACGCGGGTCTCCTTGACGCCTGGCACCCACCAAGCATCGCGCAAGTGGGCGGACGGCTCGCAGCACTCCTCCGCAGTTATCCTCGTGGGAATGGCCCAGAAGGCGCGTCAGGTAAGGATCAACCAGAAGTCGGCGATGGCCGACATGCAGGCGCTCGAGCAGCGCAGCGACGACGAGCTCCTCAGGGAGCAGAAGTACCGCTCGGCGGCGCTCTCGATCCTCGGGGCGCGTGCCGCCGAGCGCTATGACGCGGACGCCGCGCGCGACTACTTCCGCCAGGCGATCGCCGCCGCCCGCCCGCAGGAGCGCATGCAGATCCGCCGGATGGCCGACGCTTCGATCGCCCTCGCTGAGCGCCGCCCGGATGACCTGCGCGAAGCGGTCGAGAAGCTGGGCCAGGAAGCACCATCCAGTCGCCAGCTCTTCCTGCTGCGGCTCACCGGGCTCATCTCCCCTCCCCCCGGGGCAAGCATCTGGCTGCGCATCAGGGGAATAGGGCTGCTCCTCCTGATGGTGGCCGTGCTGCTGGGGATCGGCTTCGGCATCGTGAAGCTCGTCTCGATCCCCTTCGGGGGCACGTCTACGGGGGCGGCCCTGGGGATCGGCGCGGTGCTCATCCTGGTGGCTCTCGGCATCCTGGCGCTGGTGGGGCGAATTCGCCAGAAGAGGGCCCGGGCCGCCGCCTCCGGCGGCTGACACGGTGTGCGGCCGGTTCACGCTGGCCCCCGCCGCCGGCCGCCTCTTTGGTCCCCGGTTCGGCCTGGCGGAGGACGTCAGCGTTGAACCGCGCTGGAACATTGCGCCCTCTACCTCCATCCCGGTGATAACACGGCGTGAGGGGGCGAACCGCGCCGACTGGATGCACTGGGGGCTGGTCCCCGTTTGGGCCGACTCCCCCGAGGTCGGCTCCAAGATGATCAATGCCCGGGCCGAGACCCTGACCGAGAAACGCTCGTTCAGCCCGCTCCTGGAGCACAACCGCTGCCTTGTGCCGGCAGACGGCTTCTACGAATGGCAGGCTCGGGCGGGGGCGGCAAAGCAGCCCTGGTACTTCCACGAGCCGTCGGGCGACGTTTTCTCCTTTGCGGGCCTCTGGACATCCTGGAGGCCCGGCGACGGGGTGGAACCCCTTGAGAGCGTCACCATCGTCACCACCGAACCCAACGCGCTCGTAAGGCCTGTTCACAAGCGTATGCCGGCGATACTGGCGGCCGGGGCCGAGGAGTCGTGGCTTGACCACTCGATCGCGGTCGAGGAAGCTCTCGGGCTGCTCGGACCCGCGCCCGACGGGATGCTGGTGGCCGAGCCGGTCTCGACGCGGGTGAACAGGGTCGCCAACGACGACCGGGAGTGCGTCCAGCCGGTGGCCGAGGATCAGGGCACCGGCGCCGAGAGCCTGTTCTGATGCGCTTGTATCGCCCGCCCCGGCAGTCAGAATGACGGCCGTGCGCCGCTTCCTGATCGTTGCCAACCCGGTCGCCGGAGGCGGCAGGGTTGCCCGAGAGCTGCCTTCGGTTCGCCGGCACCTCGCCACGCTTGGCCTCGACGCGACCGTTCACCTGACGGAAAGCCTGGACGATGTGGAAGGTCTCGTCCGGCAGGCGGCAGCTGAGGGGCGGATCCCGGTTGCCTTCTCGGGTGACGGGGTCGTCGGGGCGGTCGCTGCGGCTGCGTCGAGGCTCGACCAGCCGCTCTTCGGAGTCCTGCCCGGCGGCACGGGGAATGACTTCTGCCGACATATCGGGATCCCCGACAACCTCGCAGACGCCTGTTCGGTGCTCGCCCGGGGTGCAGAGCAACCGGTCGACATCGGAGAGGCCAACGGCGTCCGCTTCCTGGGGATCGCGAGCGCCGGGTTTGACTCCGAGGCCAACGCCGCCGCCAACCGGGCCCCGCGGTGGCTGGGGTCGGCCGTCTACACGTGGGGGGCCCTCGTCGCTCTCGCCCGCTGGAAGCCCGCCCGCTTCACGGTCGAGGTCGACGGCATCGAGTCGGCCTTCGACGGATGGTCGGTCGTATGCGCCAACACCAGCGTCTACGGCGCCGGAATGTTCATTGCCCCCGGCGCGCGCACCGACGACGGCACGTTCGACGTCATCTGGACCCTCAAGACCGGGAGGCTCAGGTTCCTGGCGCTCTTCCCGAGGGTGTTCAAGGGGACACACGTCGGGGTTGAGTTCGTGAGGGTCGAGCATGGGCGCAGCGTCCGGTTCAGCTCGAGTCGCCCATTCACCCTTTACGCCGACGGCGACCCGATCACCGAGCTGCCGGCAGCGATCGAGATGCTCCCGGCGGCCGCGCGCGTGCTGGTGCCGGCATGAGCCG
>JAUMBN010000137.1:0-4365 GCA_032119675.1 Solirubrobacteraceae bacterium
CCGAGGTCAGCGCCGAGCACTCCCGGCTCTCCCGGCGACTCGACCGCTGGCAGGAGCTCGACCGCGACGCCGGCGACCTCGAGGCGATGCTCGAGCTGGCCGAGGAGGATGCGTCGATCGCCGCCGAGATCTCCGGCCAGATCGAGAGCGTGGAGACGCGACTGGCGGCCTTCGAGGAGGAGCGCCTCTTCAGCGGCCCCTACGACGCCGGCGACGCACTGGTGACCATCAACGCCGGCGCCGGCGGAACCGACGCCCAGGACTGGGCCGAGATGGTCCTTAGGATGATGATGCGCTGGGCCGAGGGCCGCGGCTTCGAGGTCGAGGTGCTGGAGGCCAGCGCCGGGGAGGAGGCCGGGATCAAGTCGGCCACGTTCCGCGCCGCCGGCGACCACGCCTACGGGCTCTTCTGCGCCGAGCGCGGAGTCCATCGCCTAGTTCGGCTCTCGCCGTTCGATTCGGCCAACCGCCGCCAGACCTCTTTCGCCGGCGTCGAGGTGGCGCCGGTGGTCGACGCCGTCGAGCACGTCGAGATCGAGGACGACGACCTGCAGGTCGACACCTATCGCGCTTCGGGGGCCGGTGGCCAGCACGTCAACAAGACCGACTCGGCGGTCCGCATCACCCACAAGCCGAGCGGCATCGTCGTCCAGTGCCAGAACGAGCGCTCGCAGAGCGCCAACAAGGACACGGCGATGAAGATGCTCAGCGCGAAGCTGCTCGAGCGCGAGGAGCGCCTCCGGGCCGAGGAGATCGCCAAGGAGAAGGGGGAGGCGCAGGACGTTAATTTCGGCTCCCAGATCCGCTCGTACGTGATGCACCCCTACTCGATGGTGAAGGACCACCGCACCGATGTGGAGGCCGGGGACGTCCAGCGGGTGCTCGGCGGCGACCTCGACGAGTTCGTGCGGGCCGAGCTGCTGCGCTCGGCGGGAGCTGCGGGTTGAGCGACGGGCGCCCCGACGCCGAGCAGCCGACCGCGCCCTACCTGGACGCGGTGGTCGGCTTCGGCTTCCGCGGCCCGGCCCGCTTCTCGGTGCCGGGCCACAAGGGAGGCCCCGGAGCAGACCCGGGCCTCTTCAACGCGCTCGGCGAGGACGCGCTGCTCCTGGACGTGCCGACCGACATGTACGGGGTTGACCGAGGCCCCAGCCCGACGCCGTTCGAGGAGGCCGAGCGGCTCGCCGCCGACGCCTACGGGGCGAAGCGAACCTGGTTCCTGACCAATGGGGCCACCCAGGGCAACCACGTCCTTACGCTGGCCCTCGCGCCGCTCGGCGCCCCGGTCGTGGCCCAGCGCAACTCCCACGCCTCGATAGTCGACGGACTGGTGCTGAGCGGGGGAGTCCCGACCTTCGTGGCCCCCGAGTACGACGCCGAGCGGGGCATGGCCCACGGCGTGACTCCCGAGAGCCTGGCCGCGGCGCTGGAGGAGACCCCCGGGGCCCGCGCGGCGTTCATCGTCTCGCCCACCTACTACGGCGTAAGCGCCGACGTGGCCGGCTGCGCCGAGGTGGCCCATGCCGCCGGGGTGCCGCTTGTCGTCGACCAGTCGTGGGGGGCCCACTTCGGCTTCCATCCCGAGCTTCCCGAGTGCGCGCTCGACCTCGGCGCCGACGCGGTCCTGACCAGCACCCACAAGCTGGCGGGTTCGCTTACCCAGAGCGCGATGCTCCACCTGGGGGAGAGCGACTACATAACCGAGGACCAGATCGCGCGCTGCGTACGGGTCACCCGCTCCACCAGCCCGAGCGCGATCCTCCAGATGTCGCTCGACGCGGCGCGGCGCCAGCTGGCCGTCCACGGCGAGCAGCTGCTTCACGAGACCCTCCAGGCGGGCCGTGCCGCCCGCGAGAGGATCGCCGCGATCGAGGGCATCGAGGTGATCGACGGGACGACGGAGGGAATCCCGGGGGCTGCGGCCTTCGACCCGCTGCGGCTCGTGCTCGACGTGCGCGGCACCGGCTGCACCGGCTACGAGCTGGCTGACGCCCTGCGCCGCTCGTACGACGTCCAGGTCGAGCTGGCCACCCAGTCGACCGTCGTCTTCGTGATCGGCCTCGCCCAGAGCGAGGAGTCGATGCTGCGGCTGGCCGGCGACATCGAGGACACCGTCGGCGCGATCCGCCGGCCGGGGGAGCAGACGCCACCGATCCGCGCGCCTGAGGAAACACCGGAGAGGGCGGTCACCCCCCGCGAGGCCTTCCTTGGCGACTCCGATCAGGTTGCCGTGGACGATGCCGTCGGGAGGATCTCCTGTGAGTCGATCGCCGGCTACCCGCCGGGCATCCCGGCGCTCCTGCCCGGCGAGCGGATAACCGCGGAAATCATCGACTACCTCAAGGCGACGCTCGATGCCGGCGGACGGTTGCACGGCGCCAGCGATCCGGGTTTCGGGACGATCTACGTCCTTCGGGAGGGATGACGATGGACGCCGCTACGCGTGCCGAGCTGGAGGAGGTGGTGGCCCGGGCCCTGACCGAGGACGTGGGGGAGGGGGACCTGACGAGCCTCGCCACGGTGCCGGAGGACGCCCGGGCTGCCGGCACGATCACCCAGAAGGAGCCCGGCGTCCTGTTCGGGTTCGATGCGGCGCAGCTGGCCTTCACCAGCCTCGACCCCGGGACGCTGGTCGAGCCGCTTGCCGAGGAGGGGCAGTGGCGCGAGGCGGGCCCGGCGATGCGGGTCGAGGGCTCGGCCAGGGCGCTGCTCGGTGCAGAACGCACCGCGCTCAACCTGCTGGGACGGCTGAGCGGGGTCGCCACCCTGGCCGCCCGTTACGCCCGGGCCGTCGAGGGAACCGGCGCCCAGGTGATCGACACCCGAAAGACGACGCCGGGGCTGCGCCTGCTCGAGAAGGCCGCGGTCAGGGCCGGTGGGGCCGGCAACCACCGGACCGGGCTCTGGGACGAGGTCCTGATCAAGGAGAACCACGTCGCCATGGCCGGCGGTATCGGCCCGGCGCTGGAGGCCGCGCGCGAACTCTTCCCGGGAGTGCCGACCGAGATCGAGTGCCGCAGCGCCGGCGAGGTGGACGAGGCGCTCGAGGCCGGGGCGGAGCGAATCATGCTCGACAACATGGGCGTGGACGAGCTTCAGGGGATCGTTGCGCGGGTAGACGGGCGGGCGCAGCTGGAAGCCAGCGGCGGCGTGAACCTGGAGACGGTCAGGGCCGTCGCCCAGACCGGCGTACAATTCGTCTCGGTAGGCGCGATGACTCACTCAGCCCCGGCACTCGACCTCTCTCTCATCATGGAGCTCGTGCCGTGAGCGCGCAGCCGCTCCCGATGGCCGGCCAGGCAACGGCCGATCCCGAGGCCCTGGAGGCGATGAAGGCCGAGGTGAGGGAGCTCGCCGCCGAGCGTGGCGCGGTGATCCTCGCCCACAACTATCAGGTGCCCGAGGTCCAGGACGTCGCCGACTTCGTCGGCGACTCGCTCGCCCTCTCCCAACAGGCCTCGAAGGTCGAGCATCCGGTCATCGCCTTCTGCGGGGTTCACTTCATGGCCGAGACCGCTTCGATCCTCGCTCCGGGCAAGATCGTCCTGCTGCCCGACCACGACGCCGGCTGCTCGCTGGCCGACTCGATCACCCCGGAACAGCTGGCCGAGTGGCAGTCGCGCCACCCGGGGGCTATCACCATCATGTACGTCAACACGACCGCGGCGATCAAGGCGCTGACCGACTACTGCTGCACCTCCTCGAACGCCAAGGCGGTAGTGGAGCACGTGATCGCCGAGCACGGGCCCGACGTCGAGATCCTCTTCGGCCCCGACATGTTCCTGGGCGCCTACGTCCAGAAGACCACCGGCCACGCCAACATGCGGATCTGGGACGGCGAGTGCCACGTCCACGCCGGCATCCGCCCGTCGGACATCACCGAGGTTCGTGCCGAGCACCCCGGGGCCGAGTTCCTGATTCACCCCGAGTGCGGGTGCGTTACCTCGGTCATGGAGTACGTGGCCTCCGGCGACGTCGATGCCGAGAACGTTCAGATGCTCTCGACCGGCGGAATGATGAAGTACGCCGAGATGGCCGAGGAGGAGCAGAAGGGGCGTGAGGTTATCGTCGCCACCGAGACCGGAATGCTCTACCCGCTCAGCCAGGCGGCGCCGGACGTGACCTTCATCCCCGCCAACGCCGAGGCAAGCTGCCGTTACATGAAGATGATCACGCTTGAGAAGCTGCGCGACTCGCTGCGGGAGATGACCGGCGAGGTCAGGGTTCCTGCCGAACTCGCCGAGCGGGCGCGGCTGCCGATCGAGCGGATGGTTTCGATTACCGGCTGAAGGCGGCCCGGGCGCTTAGTCGCTGCCCTTGTCCTTCCCCTTGCCCTTGCCGGGCGCGGGGGAGGGCCTTGAGGCG
>JAUMBN010000138.1:0-1724 GCA_032119675.1 Solirubrobacteraceae bacterium
ATCCCGCCGCTCATGAAGAAGCCGTGCGAGAAGACGATCGCCTGACCGTCGCCCCCGGTGTCCTCGTAGTGGATCGACTGCCCGTTGATATCGGCGTGCGGCACGCTGCTGCCCCTCCTCGCTGGTGATGCTGGCGGCCCGACCCTAAACGAGATGGGCCGCTTCGGGGATAATCCCCGTCTGGCGGGCGACGGCTACATCCTCCTGGCGGGCGTTCTGCTCGTCGTCGGCCTTGCGGCCACCGCCCTCGCAGGCCGCCTGCGGCTCCCCGGGCTCGTCGTGCTGCTGGCCGTCGGCATGCTCGCCGGCAGCCAGGGAATCGGCGGGATCTCCTTCTCCGACTACCAGGCCGCCCAGGTCGCCGGCATCATCGCGCTCTCCCTGATCCTCTTCGAGGGTGGACTGGCTGCCGGCTGGCCGGCGATCAGGCCTGTGGCCTTCCCTGCGGTCTCGCTGGCGACGGTGGGAACGCTGGTCACCGCGCTGGTGGCCGGAGTGGCCTCGGTCTGGATCTTCGACCTCTCCCTGCTCGAGGGCTTCCTGGTCGGCGCGATCATCTCGGCGACCGACAGCGCGGCGATCTTTGCCGTGCTGCGGGATTCCAAGCTGCGCACCCGCCTCACCAGGACGCTCGAGGGGGAGAGCGGCTTCAACGACCCGGTGGCGATCCTGCTGGTGATCGGCTTCATCGAGTGGATCCAGGTCCCCGGCTACGGGATCCTCGACATGGCCGGGCTCTTCGTGCTGGAGATCGGCGTCGGCCTGGCGGTCGGCGTCGCGGTGGGCTGGCTGGCCCTGAATGCCTTCCAGCGGGTGAAGCTCCCGTCGGCCGGCCTTTACCCGGTCGCCTCACTGGCCGCCGCGGCGGTCGCCTTCGGGCTGGCCGCGGTGCTCCACGGGTCGGGGTTTCTCGCCGTCTACGTCGCCGCCCTGATCATCGGCGGGCGGCCCAGCCCGGCGCTGCGCACCATCACCACCTTCCATGACGGCCTGGCCTGGCTGGCGCAGCTGGGGATGTTCCTGATGCTCGGCCTGCTCGTCTTCCCGGGCCAGCTGGTCGAGATCGCGCCCAAGGCCGCCCTCCTGGCCGTGGCCCTCATGTTCGTCGCCCGGCCACTGGCGACCTTCGTGGCCACCATCGGTGCACGCTTCTCGGTGGCCGAGAGGATCACTCTGGGGTGGGCCGGCCTGCGCGGCGCCGCGCCGATCGTGCTGGCCACCTTCCCGGTGATCGACGGAGTCGGCCAGGGCTTCGAGTTCTTCAACATCGTCTTCTTCGTCGTCCTGCTCTCCACCATCGTCCAGGGAGCGACGATCAACCCGCTGGCCCGGCTTCTAGGGGTGACGACGCGCCAGCGGGCCCATCCCGCTCCCCTGATCGACACGCCGGCGATGAGCCGGCTCGGGGCCGAGATAGTCGACTACGAGGTCGCCCCCTCGGATGCCGCCGTCGGCCACCGCGTCCGCGAGCTCGGGCTGCCCCGGGACGCCCTCCTCAACCTGATCGTCCGCGGCGACCGGGTTATCCCGCCCCGCGGCTCGACGCGGATCGAGGCCCGTGACCGGCTCCACGTGCTGCTGCGCCAGGAGACGGCCCTCGATTTCGAGGCGGTGATCGAGCGCTGGAAGAACGGGCCGCTGGATACGCCGCTCGCGCGGCGGGTCAGTCCGCGCGGGTTCACGATCTTCAGCTCCCGCCCGTGGAGCGACCAGGACGGCGACCC
>JAUMBN010000139.1:0-1790 GCA_032119675.1 Solirubrobacteraceae bacterium
CGATCAACGCCCTGGGCATCGACGAGGAGCGCGTCAACGTCAACGGCGGCGCGGTGGCCATGGGCCACCCGATCGGCGCCTCGGGCGCCCGAATCATCGGCGCCCTGGTCCACGAGCTGCGCCGTCGCGGAGGCGGACTGGGCTGCGCGGCGATCTGCTCCGGCGGAGGCCAGGGCGACGCCATCATCATCCGCGTGAACGGGGCCTAGGTGGAAGAGGGCGACGGCACGCCCACCGCAGCGGCGTTCTTCGACCTCGACCGGACGCTGGTCGCCGGCTCGTCCGGCTTCTACTGGGCCCGTGCGGCGATGGACGCCGGCGTGATCAGCCGCCAGCGGATGGCCTGGATCGTCCTGCAGAACATCGAGTTCCGCCTTCGCGGCTCGACCGACGAGGGCACGGAGAAGATGCGGGCCGAGATCTCGGCGATGGTTGCCGGTCGCAGGCAGGTCGACCTGGCCCGGATGATGCCCGAGGTGCTCGCCGGGGTTCTACCGCGCCTCTACCCGCAGATGCTCAAGCTGGCCTACGCCCACCAGGACGCAGGCCGCAAGGTCTACATAGCGACTGCCTCGTCCCAGGCCCTGGCCGACATCCTCAGCGAGATCCTCGGGTTCGACGGCGGCATCGGGCAGGTATCCGAGGTGGTCGATGGCCGCTTCACCGGCCGTGACGCCGACGTCTTCACCTACCGGGAGGGCAAGGCCGAGCGGATCCGCAAGCTCGCCGGCCGGGAGGGGATCGACCTCTCCGCCTCGTGGGCCTACTCGGACTCCGAGTCGGACCTGCCGATGCTTCGCCTCGTCGGCCACCCGGTGGCGGTGAACCCCGACCGCGAGCTGGAGAGGGTCGCCGGGGAGGAGGGCTGGGAGGTCCTGCGGTTCGAACAGCTCGGGCGAAAGCTGATGGCCTTCGGGGCGCTGGTGCTGATGGGCCTCGTTGGAACGGCGGGGCGTACGGTGGTCTCCCGCCGCGGTGGCGTGCCGCCGGCCTCGCCGCGGCGCCGGGTTGGCTGGCGGCCGCGCTAGGCGCCGGGCCGGCGGCGACGTATTCTCTGACCATGGCGATCAGCCCCCAGGACCCGCGGGCGCTCGACGACGAGTGGCGTGAGCTGTTCGAGGCGACCCCGGAGCGGGATGTCTCCTTCACGACGCTTTCCGGCGTCCCGATCGAGCCGCTGTACACGGAGGCCGATCTTCCGGATTCCGGCCAGGTCGGGGTTCCCGGCCTCTATCCGTTCACGCGCGGGGTCTACCCGTCGATGTACCGGGGGCGGCTGTGGACGATGCGCCAGTTCGCCGGGTTCGGGAGCGCCGAGGAGACCAACCGCCGGTTCCGCTACCTGCTCGACCACGGCCAGACCGGCCTCTCGACCGCGTTTGACATGCCGTCGCTGATGGGTCACGACTCGGACAGCCCGCTCTCACTGGGCGAGGTAGGCCGCGAGGGCGTTGCCGTCGACACCCTCGACGACATGGAGACACTCTTCCAGGGGATCGACCTGGGCGAGGTCTCGGTGTCGATGACCATCAACGCGCCGGCCGCCGTGATGCTCGCCTTCTACGTCGTGGCCGCCGAGCGCCAGGGCGTCCCGGCCGACCGCCTGGCGGGCACGATCCAGGCCGACATCCTCAAGGAGTACATCGCCCAGAAGGAATGGTGTTTCCCGATCGACCCGGCAATGCGGGTGATGGGGGACATGATCGAGTGGTGCTCGAAGGAGATGCCGCGCTGGCACCCGGTCTCGATCAGCGGCTACCACATCCGCGAGGCGGGGGCCACGGCCGCCC
>JAUMBN010000140.1:0-2657 GCA_032119675.1 Solirubrobacteraceae bacterium
TGTAACCGCGCTTCTTGGCCAGCGCCGGCACCTGGTAGACGAATCCCTCCTTCGTGTTGCCCTTGCCGGGCTGGTAGCCCGCCGCGTACGAGTCGCCGAGCGAGACGTAGAACTGGGTCTTGGCCTGCGCGGCCGGGACGATGGCCAGCGCGCCGATGGCGGCGACGCAGGCGGTGAGGGATGCCCTGCGGGAGATCTTCATGGGCCGGAAGGCTACCGGCTTCAGCGCCCGGCGGGGGCAGTTGGCGGCGAAGCGCGACAGCCGCTCAGCGCGCGCTGCCCACCGGCGCAATCGGCAGCTCGGCGGCCACGAGGCGGGCCATCAGGCGATAACCGGAGCGCTTGAGGTGGATGTCGGCCCTGTCGCAGGCCCAGCTGATTCGGCAGATGTCGGCCACCGGCCCCGGCACGCGGCCGAAGCGTCCCGCCTTTCGCTCCCCGGCCATCGTCCCGTAGCCGCCGCTGGCGCGGGTCGCATCGGCAAACGAGGCCTGGCCTTCGGCGTACCCCGCGCGCAGTGCCGGATTGAGCGAGCGGCGGAAGGCCAACGCCATCTCACGGGCCCGCCGGTGGCCGGCCTTGCGCCCGGGCCGCACCCACGCCCCGAGGTAGACGTTCGGGTAGGCGAGGCCCACGATGGGGACGCCGGGGCCGGCGGCCCCGCGCAGCGAGCGGGCGATCTGCCCCACGTTGCGCCCGGCGGCGAAGGCACGGCCGGCCACGCAGGCCGGCAGGTCGGCCGAGCGCACGCAGGGGCGCAGGTCGTTGAGGCCGATGACCACCGTCACCAGCCCGACGCGCTCCCGGTTGGCACGTATGAAGGCGCCTGCGGCCTCGAGCTGGGTGGCGTCCGGGTAGGTGCGCCCGCCGGGAGCCTCGACCTTGCGGTTGTCGCATCCCGCCGTGGCCAGGAGCGAGGAGGAGGTGGCGCCGCCGCAGCCGAAGTTGGCAACGTCGAGGTCGTAGCCCTTCGTCCTGGCCAGGCCCGGCACCTGGTATACGAAGCCCTCCTCCCCGCTCGCACGGTCCGGCTGGGAACCGCGGGCGTACGAGTCCCCGAGGGAGACGTAGAGGTCCTTTGCGCCGTGGGCGGCCGGCGCCGCGACAGCGGCCAGGGCCAGGACGCAGGCGACCGTCGCCATGTTCCGGCTGCGAACGGTGGGCATCGCTGCGAAGTTAGCGTCGCGCCGGGCGGCAGGCGCCACCAGGGTGGCAGGGCGCAGCCAGCTCAGCCGCCGGGATGGTCGAAGGCGAAGCCCTGCAGCAGCGCGCCGTCCAGGCACTGGCCGACCACGTCCTCCACGTCGTCGGTGATGAGCATCGCGCGCAGGTCGTTCTCTTCGATCATCCCGCGCCCGAGGAGGTTCTCCCGAACCCAGGCGCGCAACCCGCCCCAGAACGACTCCCCGAACAGGACGACCGGAAAATCCTCGACCTTGCCGGTCTGGATCAGGGTGAAGGCCTCGAAGGCCTCGTCGATCGTGCCGAAACCGCCCGGCATCACCACGAAGCCGCAGGCAAAACGCACGAACATGAGCTTGCGCGTGTAGAAGTAGTGGAAGTTGAGCGGCAGGTCGACGTAGGGGTTCAGGTCCTGCTCGTAGGGCAGGTCGATGTTCAGCCCGACCGAGAGCGCCCCCGCGTCCTGAGCCCCGCGGTTTGCTGCCTCCATGAGCCCCGGCCCACCGCCGGTGATGATCGCGAAGCCGGCCTCGCCCAGCCGACGGGCGATAGCCCGTGTCTGCCCGTAGAGCGGGTCCTCCTCCCCAACACGCGCCGAACCGAAGATCGAGATCGCCGGGCCGATCGGCTCCAGGGCCGAGAAGCCCATCGCCAGCTCGCTGGCCGTCAGGGCGACCCGGTCGGCATCTGAGCGCTCGCGTGGCGCGCCGGGCGCCTGGGCCCCAAACAGCTCGCGATCGGGGTTGATCCCGGGGTCGGTCTTGATCTCCTTCGGGTCGCCGGCCACGCGGCCAGCTTAGGCGTGCCGGCCCGCCTCGCCCGCAGGCGGCCGGCTCTCAGACCGCGCTGAAGCCGCCGTCGACGTAGATCTCGGCCCCGGTCACGAAGGAGGCATCGTCGCTCGCCAGCCAGGCCACGGCGGCCGCGATCTCCTCGGGCCGGCCGAGGCGCCCCATCGGGGTGGTTGCGGTCAGCAGCCCCTCGAGCTCGGTCCCCTTGGCCTGGACGAGCATCGGCGTGTCGATGAAGCCGGGGTGGATCGAGTTGACGCGGATCCCCTGCTGGGCCCAGTGCACGGCCGCGTTCTTGGTCAGCGTGCGCACCGCGCCCTTGGCGGCGTGGTAGGCCGGCGAGGTGCCAAAGCCGCCGCTGGTGCCGAAGATCGAGCTGATGTTGACGATCGAGCCGTGGCCGGAGGCCAGCAGCATCGACGCGGCGAGCTTCATTCCCAGGAAGACGCTGCGCTGGTCGACGGCGATCGTGGACTCCCAGTCCTCGAGCGTCGATTCCTCGATCGGGAGCGTGTCGCCCTTGCCGGCGTTGTTTACGAGTACGTCGAGACCTCCCCACTGCTCCTTCACGGCGGCCAGCGCCGCAGCCCATGAGTCCTCTTCGGATACATCGTGGTGAACGAAGATCGCTTCGCCGCCTGAAGAGGAGATCCCGCCGGCCATCTGCTCGCCGGCGGCGTCCTG
>JAUMBN010000141.1:0-12610 GCA_032119675.1 Solirubrobacteraceae bacterium
GCTCCCGCGGCACCGGGAGCGGGCGGAGCCTGGCCGCCGGGCCCCGCAGGCGGCGTTCCCGGCGCCGGGGGCTTGCCGGGCGCCGGAGGTGCGCCGGGAGCCGGCGCCTTCCCCGCGGCGGTGGCTCCGGCAGCTGCGCCTGCGGCAGCGGCAGCAGCGGGGGTGCCGGGCACCGGGGGAACGCCGGGACGGGAGCCGGCGCCGGGTACCGGCGGGCGCGGGGGCGGAGTCGGGGCGCCGGGTGCAGCCTGGCCGGGCTGGCCCGGGACGGCGGCGCGGGGTCGGCCTGCCGCGGCGGTGGCCGCAGTCGCCGGCGCCGCAGCGGCGGCAGCGGCCTGGCCCGCAACCCGCTCCTGCTCCTCGGCGTCGCGCTCGGGCGAGCGGCCGGCCCAGTCGCGCAGGCGCTTTACCTCGCGGGCCTGGGCGAAGTAGAGGGCGGCGAGCACGCCGACGCCGACGATCGCGGCAATCCCGGCGTAGGTGCCGACCTGGTCGAGGACGCTCGAAAGCGAAATGGCGTGCAGGAGCACGGGCATGCGGCCCGGATCCTAATTGCTGGTGTCGCCGGACAGCCCGAAACCACCGGCAGCAGGCGTCTCGGCAGCCTCGGAGCCTCCGGCGAGGGCCGAGACCTTGGCCGCCAGGCCGGCCGCGTCGCCCTCCATCACGAGGAGCTCGATCTCCTCGAACCAGTCCGCCACCTCCACCGGGTCCCGCCCGTCCCGGGAGGCGTGGAGGATCTTCTCGGCCGGCGTGGGCTGGGGGCGCTCGTAAGGGTTGAAGAGCTCCTCGTGGAGCTTCTCCCCCGGCCGGCGCCCGACGACCTCGATCGCGATGTCCTTCTCAGGCTCCAGGCCCGAGAGCTCGATCATGTCGCGGGCCAGCTGGACGATCGAGACCGGCTCGCCCATCTCCAGGACGAATATCTCCCCCGACCCGGCCAACGAGCCGGTGCGGATGATCAGCTGCACCGCCTCGGGAATCGTCATGAAGTAGCGGGTCATCCGCTCGTCGGTGATCGTCACCGGGCCGCCCCGGGCGATCTGGCGCCGGAAGATCGGGACCACCGAGCCGGAAGAGCCCAGCACGTTGCCGAAACGGACGCTCGAGTAGCTGGTCTGCGGGAACCGGACGCTCATCTCCTCGATCGCGAACTCGGCCAGCGCCTTGGATGCACCCATCACCGTCGCCGGCGAGACCGCCTTGTCGGTCGAGACGAGCACGAAGGAGCGCACGCCCATCTCACCGGCCAGGCGGGCCATCAGGCGCGTGGCGATTGAGTTGTTGCGCACCGCCTCGACGGGGTTTCCCTCCATCAGGCCGACGTGCTTGTAGGCGGCGGCGTGGAAGACGTGGGTCGGCCGGTGGCGGCGGAAGACCTCGGCCATCCGCTCGCGCTCCTTGCAGTCGGCCAGAACGGCCGAGACCGAGGAGGGATGGACGTGGCGGTCCTCCTCCAGCTCGCGCTGGATCTCGAAGAGGTTGTCCTCGGCGTGGTCGACCAGGACCAGCATCCGCGGGGCGACCCGGGCGATCTGCCGGCAGAGCTCGGCGCCGATCGATCCGCCGGCGCCGGTGACCATCACGACCTCGCCGCTGAGGTAGGAGCCGACGCGGTCGATGTCCATGCGGACCGGCTCGCGCCCGAGGACGTCCTCCACCTGCACGTCACGGACCTGCCTGACCACCAGCCCCGAGCCGGCCTGCAGGAGCTCGAAGACGGTCGGGAGGGTGCGAACGGGAATGCCGCGATCGCGCCCGGCCTGAACGACCTTCCCGCGGACGGTGCCGGGGGCCGACGGGATGGCGATCATGATCTCGTCGGGCTCGGACTCGTCGAGGATCCGGCCGAGCTGGTCGGTGCCGCCGAGCACCTTCACCCCGTCGAAGCGCAGGCCGAGCTTGAGCGGGTCGTCGTCGACGAAGCCGACCGGGTTGAGGTTCAGCTCCGGGTTGCGGACGATCTCGCGAAGGGTCAGGCGGCCGCCATCGCCGGCGCCGACAATCACCACGCGCCGTGCGTCGCGGCTGGCGCGGAACCCGCGGATCGGGCGTTCGTTGATCGCCCGGGCCAGGAACCTCACCCCGCCGGTGAAGAGGAGGGTGAGCAGGAAGAAGAGGGCAAGGACGCCGGTCGGGATCGTCAGGTTGACCAGGCCGTCGGGGGAGTTCACGGTCACCGGGTGGACCAGGGCGACCAGGCCGGCCACGGTGACGGTCAGCACCACGACGGCCTGCAGCACGCCGAAGAAGTCGCGCTGGGTGAGGAAGCGCCACTGCTTCTGCTCGACGCGCAGCAGCGCGAAGATCACCACGGCCGCGATGAAGACCCAGATGATGGTCGCGTCGAGCAGCCGCTGGTAGCGCTCGGGTACGACCACCCCCTGGTCGAACCGCAGGCGGTAGGCGAGAAAGTAGGCCAGGGAGGCGAGTGCGCCGTCCACCGCCAGCTGGATCAGCGAGTGACGGTGAAGCGGCGGCATCGCCGTGCGAAGGCGCCGTCGCATCTCCTGCGGATTCTACCCCGCGGCGCCAGCCCCTTCAGGAACGGCAAGGGCACTGGCAGGCGGGCCCAGGGCGCTGAGCAGCAGGTCGACCAGGAGCTGCGGGTCCCGGCGCACCCGGTCCTCGCCTGAGCCGTCGGTACGACGCTCGAGGACGATCTCGCCGACACCGTCCAGGCGCTGCAGCCGCCCGTCGGCCAGCAGCGCCTCGTCCACCCCGCCCATCCTGCCCTCAAAGGTGGTGATCACCGGCGTGCCGAGGGCGACCGCCTCGCGGTTCATCGTGCCGCCGCCGCTGACGACCAGGTCGGCAAGGGCCACCAGCGAGGGGGCATCGATCGCCCCGTCGGGAACGATGAAGCCACCGAGCCGCTCGATCTCCTCTCGCTGGTTGGGGTAGCGCGGCAGGACTACGACCTGGCCCTGCTCGCGCAGGCTCGTGAGGACGTCGCCGTAGGAGCGGTTCTCGAAGCGGTGGTAGAGGGCGACCTCGGGGGCCGGACGCACCAGGGCCAGCGGCTGGGAGCGGTCGACGCCGAGCGCGTCGAGGACCCCGGGATCGGGCTCGAAGTCGCTCAGGTAGTACTCCTCCTTGAGTCCCGGGTAGCGGCGCAGCTTGCCACGGGCCCCGTAACGGTCGAGGCGTCCCGGGGGAATCAGCTCGGGTACCACCACCGCGGCGGCGAGCCGGCAGTTGACGTTGTGCTGCACCGTCGCCCACTCGTAGTCGAACATCGTCGCGCTGGGGATCCCGAGCGTCCGCGCGGCGACGGTGAGGTCGTTGGAGCCGTGGGCGATCGCGATATCGAAGCGCCGGCCGCTCGCCCAGCGGCGAAGGTCCCGGGAGCGGTCGAAGAGCCCACGTGCCTTGCCGGCGAGCGAACTGCCCCCGTGGGTCCCGATCACCTCGGCGTCGATGCCGTGCAGTTCGCAGAGGGCGACGGTCTGGGCGAAGTCGCGGGCTGTCACCTCGACCTCGACGCCCTGGGCGCGGAGGCGATCGATCACCGGCTCGAGAACGAGGACGTGCGGCGAATTGGTCAGGTCGACCCAGGCGCGCATCAGGCCAGCAGCTCTTTCACCGCCCCGGCCACCTCGTCGACCTGGCCGGCGGTGATCGTCGCGCTGATGGGAAGCGCAAGGTGGGTGCGGGCGGCCTCGTCGGTCCCCGGGAGGTCGGCGTCGGCGCCGTGCCAGCAGGCCATCGCCGGCTGGCGACCTACCGGCGTGCGGTAGTAGCCGCGGGCCTCGACGCCACGGGCGGCCAGCCCCTCGGCGAGGGCGTCCGGCTCGGGAGTGCGGACGACGTAGAGGTGCCAGGCCGGGTCGGCACCCTCCGTGGCCTGCGGCAGGCCGACCACGCCGTCCAGCGCTGAGGCGTAGCGCTCACCGGCGGCGCGGCGGCCGGCTGCCCAGCCGTCCAGCTCGGGCAGCATCACGCGAAGAACGGCGGCCTGGATCTCGTCGAGGCGCGAGTTGTAGGCCGCCTCCTCGTAGACCACCTTGTCGCGGGACCCGTGGAAGCGCAGCATCCGCACCCGCTCGGCCAGGCCCGGGTCGCCGGTGGTGATCGCGCCCCCGTCCCCGAAGGCGCCCAGGTTCTTGGAGGGGTAGAAGGAGTGAGTGGCGATCGTCCCGATAGCTCCCGGGCGGCCGTCCGGGCCGGTGGACCCTGCGGCCTGGGCGGTGTCCTCAACCACGGGGACCCCGAGCGCCTCGATCTCGCGAACCGGGGCCACGTTCCCGAAGAGGTGAACCGCCACCACCGCCTTGGTCTTCGGCGTCATCGCCGCGCGGACGTGCGCGGCGGTGGAGACGAAGCTCTCCGGGTCGACGTCGCAGAACACCGGCACCGCGCCGAGGGCCGGGATCGCCTCGGCGCTGGCGAAGTAGGTGAACGAGGGCACCACGACCTCGTCGCCGGGGCCGACCCCGAGCGCGCGCAGGGCGATGGTGATCGCCTCGGTCCCGTTGGCCACGCCTACGGCGTGCGGGGAGCCGATGGCAGCGGCAAATTCCGCCTCGAAGGCCTCGACGTTGGGGCCCAGGATGAAGGCGCCGCTGTCTACGACCTCCGCGATCACTTCGTCGATGCGGGGGCGCAGCGGTTCCAGCGCCGTGCGCGAGTCGAACAGAGCGATCCCCATCAAGGGGCAACGGTACCCTCCCGTCCGGTGCCGACCACCTCACTCCCAGTCACGGCCGCTATCACCGACCGGCTGGCCGACTGGGCCACCACCGTTGTCGGCGACCTCGGGCTTCCGGGAATTTTCGTCCTGATGACGCTGGAGAGCGCCTCCATTCCCGTCCCCTCGGAGCCGACCATGCTCTTCGCCGGGTTCAACGTCGACGAAGGCACCTACTCCTTCCTGGCCGTCGTCTCGGTCGCGGTGGCGGCCAACGTCGTCGGTTCATGGATCGCTTACGCGGTCGGGCGGTTCGGGCGCTACGAGCTGGTTCACGAGCACGGCAAGTGGCTCCACATAACCCCCGAGCGGCTCGCGCAGGCCGACCGCTGGTTCGAGAGGTACGGCGGCGCCGCGGTCTTCTTCTCGAGGATGCTGCCGATAGTGCGGACCTTCATCTCGCTTCCGGCCGGGGTGGCCAAGATGCCGTTCGGGAGGTTCACCCTCTACACCGTCCTGGGCTGCATTCCGTGGATGGCCGGCCTGACCTTCATAGGGATGATCGTCGGCGAGAACTGGGAGGCGTGGAAGGAGAAGCTCCACTACCTCGACTACCTGGTCCTCGCCGTAATCGTCGTGGGCGGCATTTGGCTATTCCTGCGCTGGCGGCGAAACCGCGGCAACCGCGCCGATGCCAGCGCCGCCTGAGCGCCAGGAGGTGATCTCGACCGGCCAGGCGGTCGCCCTGGGCCTGCTCCACGGCCCGACCGAGCTGCTGCCGGTCTCCTCCTCGGGCCACACGACACTCGTACCCTGGCTCCTGGGTTCCTCTTACCCGAAGCACGACCCGGCCCTGCGCAAGAGCTTCGAGATCGCGCTCCACGCCGGCACCGCCGCCGGCCTTCTCTGGGCGCTCAGGCGGGAGGTCGGAGAGGCCTCGCGAGGGCTCGACGCCCGCCGGCTGGCCCTGATCGCCGGCTCCTTCCTGCCCCCGGCGATCATCGGCTACACGCTCGAGGGGCCGATCGAGGAGCGCCTCGGCACGCCGAAGACGATCGCGCTCGGGCTGATCGCCGGGTCGGCGGTGATGGCCGCCGCCGACCTGCTCGGCCCGCAGCTCCGGGAGCGCGAGGAGGCCGGGGCCGTCGACGGGCTCCTGCTCGGCCTGGCCCAGGCCACCGCGCTCATCCCCGGCACCTCGCGGGGGGGAATGACGCTGGCAGCGATGAGGGCCCGCGGGTTCAAGCGGCCGGCCGCCAGCGCCCTCTCACGCCACGTGGCCCTGCCGGTGATCGCCGGCGCGGCGGCGCTCAAGGGCGTGAGGCTGGCCCAGCGCGGCCTGCCCCCCGGAAGCGCGCGGCCGCTGGCCATCGGGGCGCTGGCGTCCGCCGCCTCGACCGTCGTGGCCGCCCGGCTGGTGCCGGTCGAGAGGGTCGGCTCGTTGCTCCCCTACGCCGCCTACCGCTCCGCCCTGGGCGCGATCGCTCTGCGGCGTTTGGGAGGATCGGGGAGATGAGCGACGCCTATGCCGCCGCCGGGGTGGATACCGACCAGGCCGATCGCGCCGTCGCCTCGCTCGTCGGCGTGCTGGCCGGGATCGATACCGGCTCCCCGTCGCGGTCGATAGTCCGCTCCGGGCACTACGCCAGCGTCCTGCGCCTGACCGACGACCTCGCCCTCGCCTGCTCGACCGACGGGGTCGGCTCGAAGCTGGTCCTTGCCGAGCAGGCCGACCGGCTGGAGACCGTCGGGATCGACTGCATCGCCATGAACGTCAACGACGTCGTCTGCGTCGGGGCCGAGCCGATCGCGATGCTCGACTACCTGGCGGTGGAACAGGCGGACCCGGCCGCGCTGGCGCGGATCGCCGAGGGCCTGCGGGCCGGCGCAACCGACGCCGGGATCGAGATCCCAGGCGGGGAGCTCGCCGTGCTGCCGGAGCTGATCCGCGGCCACCCCTCCCCCCACGGCTTCGACCTCTGCGGCGCCGCCTTCGGGCCGGTGCGGATCGACGACCTGATCCTCGGCGACCGGATCGAGGCCGGCGACGCCCTGATTGGGATGCCGTCAAGCGGCGTTCACTCCAACGGCTACACGCTCGCGCGCCGCGTGCTCGTGGACGACGGCCCTGGCCTGGACGCCACCCCGGAGGAGCTCGGCGGATCGACGATCGCCGACGCCCTGCTCGAGCCGACAGTCATCTACGTGCGGGCGGTTATGGACCTGATCGGTTCGCCGGTCGACGTGCGCGGTCTGGCCCACATCACCGGCGGGGGCCTGACCAACATGACGCGGCTTACCCCGGGCCGGCTGGGCTACGAGGTCGACAGCCCGCTGCCGGTGCTGCCGGTCTTCGATCTGATCGCCTCGCTCGGGAAGGTGCCGGTGGAGGAGATGTGGGAGGTCTTCAACATGGGCTGCGGATTCGTGGCCGTCGTCCCCGAGGCCGATGTCGACGAGGCCATCGGGATCCTCTCGGCCCGCCACCCGGGAACGGCGAGGATCGGGACGGTCACCGACCGCCCCGACGAGACCCTCGGGCCCGGCGCAATCAGGGTCGGAGCCGGCCAGGAGCGGTGAGCGCGCAGGCCGGAACGGTCCTCGGGGACCGTTACCGAATCGACAGGCCGATCGGGCGGGGCGGCATGTCGACCGTCTACCTCGCCTTCGACATGACCCTCGAGCGGCCGGTCGCCGTAAAGCTGATGCACCGGGAGGTCGCCCGCGACAGCGACCAGATCGAGCGCTTCCGCCGCGAGGCCCGGGCGATCGCCAAGCTCTCCTCCCCCTACGTGGTGGGCGTGATCGACGCCGACGAGCAGGACAGCACCCCGTACATCGTCCTGGAGTACGTCGAGGGCTCCACCCTCAAGGAACAGATCCGCTCGAGGGGCCAGCTGCCGGTGGAGGAGTCGGTGGCCTACGCGATCGAGATCGCCCGCGGCCTGCAGGCCGCCCACGAGGCCCACATCGTCCACCGCGACGTCAAGCCCCAGAACGTCCTGCTCGACGAGGACGGCGGCGCTCGCGTGACCGACTTCGGCATCGCGCGCTCGCTGATCGACGAGGGACTTACCGCCGACGGGCGGGTGCTGGGAACGACCGACTACGTCAGCCCCGAGCAGGCGCTCGGCCACGCGGTCACTCCCCAGTCCGACCTCTACTCGCTCGGGATCGTCCTCTTCGAGATGCTCACCGGGGACGTTCCGTTCCACGGCGAGAACCAGGTGGCGATCGCCATGTGCCACGTACGCGACGAGCTGCCGGACGTGATGGAGCGCCGCCCGGGCATGTCGACAACGCTGGCTTCGGTGGTGGACCACGCCACCGCCAGGGACCTCTCGGTCCGCTACCCGGACGCCTCCTCCATGATCGCCGACCTCGAAGAGGCCCTCGCCGTGGAGACCTCGCGCTCGGGACAGATCACCGGAGAGGCCACCGCCGTCTTCGAGACGCTTCCCTCGGGAACACGGGAGAAGGTCGAGCCGAAAATCCGCCACCCGAGGCGCTGGATTGCGGGGCTGGCCGCGGTCGTGGTGGCCGGCGCGGTGGTGGCGGCCATCGCCCTTTCCCTGGGCCAGAGGGGAACCGGCACCAAGGACGCGGCCCCGGGGGCAAACCTGACCGCGGTCTCGCTGAGCCAGGGCGCGGTAAGCGCCTACGACCCGGCCGGCGACAGCGCCGAACACGACGAGGAGGCTCCATTCGCCGTCGACCGCGACCGGTCGACCACGTGGTCGACCGAGAGCTACCTCAACGGGAACCTCGCCAAGCCGGGGGTAGGCCTGGTGGTCGACGCCAACCCGGCGCTCAAGGCGCGCGAGATGGACATCGTCACCCCCACGCCGGGGTGGCGCGGACGCGTGCTCGGGGCCGCGGGATCGGCTCCTCCCGCGGCGGCAACCGATCCCGGATGGAAGGAGATCGGCACGATCCCCTCCGCCGCCGGCCGAACCAAGGTGCCGCTCGACACCGGTGGCCAGGCGCTGCGCTGGTACCTGGTCTGGATCGAGGGCTTCGCCGCCGGCCAGGAGGCCGTGAAGATCAGCGAGGTCTTCCTCTACCGCTGATCAGAAGCGGTGGCGGCGGCGCTCTTCCTGGTCGGCCACCGCGATCTCCACCAGCCGGTCGCATAGTTGCGGATAGGGAAGCCCGCCGGCCTCCCAGAGGGCCGAGTAGACGCTGGTCGGCGTGAACCCGGGGATGGTGTTGATCTCGTTGATCAGGACCTCGTCGCCCTCGACGAAAAAGTCGACCCGGGCCAGGCCGCTGCAGCCGACCTGCGTGAAGGCCGAGCGGGCCTCCTCGCCGATCCGGGCCGCCGCCCGCTCCGAGATCCGCGCCGGGACCTCGAGCTCCATCCCGCCCTCCTTGTACTTGGCGGCATAGTCGTACCAGCCGCCCGGCGACTCGCTTCCCTTGACGACAATCTCCCCGGGTACGGAGACCTCAGGAGACCATGTGGAGCCGAGGACCCCGACCTCGACCTCGAGGCCGGAGGAGGCCGCCTCGACGATCACCCTCGGGTCGTGGCCGAAGGCGACCTCGAGCGCCGGCGCGAGCTCGTCCGCGGCAGCGACGCGCACTATCCCGACCGACGAGCCAAGCCGCGCCGGCTTGACGAAGACCGGGTAGCCCAGGGCAGCCACCCGGGTGAGCGCCTCCTCGCGGTGGCCTGCGGGCTCGTCCTCGACCAGGCCGACCCACCGGACCTGCGGCAGCCCGGCCGCGGCCACCGCCTCCTTGAAGCGGATCTTGTCGACGCAGATCGCCGAGGCCGAGACTCCGGAACCAACGTAGGCAACGTCGAGGATCTCGAGCAGCCCCTGGACGGTTCCGTCCTCCCCGTAGGGGCCATGGAGAACGGGAAAGACCACGTCGGCGTCGAGCAGTCCTCCTCCGGGGTGCAGCTCGAGCGGCGCGCCGTCGAAGCTCCAGCCGCCTTCGCGGTCGAGCGTCACCTCGAGGACCTCGTGGCCGGCCTCCCTCAGCCCCCCGGCCACGGCGGCACCGCTGACCAGCGAGATCTCGTGCTCGCTGGACCTGCCCCCGCTGAGTACGGCGACCCGCATCAGCCCCCCGGCGGGGGGACGTAGCGGCCGACGACGATCGTCACGGTCGAGCCGACCTTGGCCCTGCCGCCGGTCGGGTTCTGGTCGACGACCGTACCTTCGTCGGCCTCGTCGCTGACCGGGACCCGTTCGATGCTCACGCGGAACCCCTCGCCCTGGATGCGATCGATTGCCGTCGCCTCATCGGTGCCAACCGTATTGGGCACCGGGGCCGTAGTGGCCTTCTTCGCGACGACGATCGCGACCGTCGAGCCGCGGTCGGCCTCGCTGCCGCCCGCCGGGTCCTGGCTGATCACCGTGCCCGGCTCGGCAGAGGAGCTCTCGCGCTCGGTGATGCTGACGCCGAAGCCCGCGGCCCGGAGCGTGGTGTCAGCGTCCCCCTGGGACTGGCCGACCACCGACGGCACCTCGACCTTCTCCTTGCCGGTGGAGACGATCAGGGTCACGGTGGAGCCGAGCGGCGTCGGGGTTCCCTCGGGGGGCAGGGTCTCCACCGCGTCCCCGGCAGGGACCTTGTCGTCGGGTTTCTCGCGCTCGCGAACGTTGAAGCCGGCGTTCTCGAGCCTTCGCTTGGCCTTGGATGCGGTCAGGCCGGTAACCGAGGGAACCGCGAGGCTCCTTGGCCCGTCGGAGACGGTGAGCGTGACCGTGGAGCCCTTGCCCGCCCGGTCCCCACCGGCGGGGTCCTGTGCGATCACCTGGCCGCGAGGGCTGTCGGACTGCCTTCGCTCGGATTCGGTCTCGAAGCCGGCCTTCTCCAGGACGGCCTGGGCCTCGGCCTCCTGGCTTCCGACCACCGAGGGAACGGTCACCTGGGGGCCGCGGAGGATCAGCAGCAGCGCAATCACGGCAGCGGCAGCGACGACCCCGGCGGCGACGAAGATCCACCAGCGCCGCCCCGGCCCCCCGTCGCCATCGCCGGGCTCCTGGCCGGTGGCGGCCAGTGCGGCTCCGGACATGCCGGCCTGGGTCTGGCCGGCGGCGAGCGCGGTGGGCGCCGGGATGCCGAGCGAGGCAACATCGGGGAAGATTCCCTGATGGGCGGCGTCGAGCGCGGCGATGAAGTCGTCGGCGCTGGCGAAGCGGCGGGCCGGGTCCTTCTCCAGCGACTTGAGGATGACCGCCTCCAGCGCCGGCGGCATCGCCGGATTCACCGAACGGGGCGGCGGCGGCGGCTCGCCGACCTGCTTCATGGCAATGGCAACGGCGCTCTCGCCGTCGAACGGGAGCCGGCCGGTGGCCATCTCGTAGAGCACCACCCCCGTCGAGTAGAGGTCGGACTCCGGCCCGACCGGGTGGCCCTGGGCCTGCTCGGGCGAGAGGTACTGGGCGGTGCCCATGATCGAGCCGGTCTGCGTCATGTCGGACGCGCCGGCCCGGGCGATGCCGAAGTCGGTAACCGTGGCCAGGCCGTCGTCGTCGACGATCACGTTGTGGGGCTTGATGTCGCGGTGAACCACGCCGCGGCGGTGGGCGAAGCGTTCGGCTCGGAGGATCTGCGAGGCCAGGTCGGAAGCGAGCGCCGGGTCGAGCGGGCCGTGGTCCTGGATGATCTGCTTTAGCGAACGGCCCTGCAGGTACTCCATCGCGATGTAGTAGGTGCCGTCCCACTCGCCCCGGTCGTAAACCGAGACGATGTGCTGGTGCTGGAGGCCGGCAGCGTTAGAGGCCTCGCGCCGGAAGCGCTCGACAAACTCCGGGTCCTGGGCGAACCGGCGGTGGAGGATCTTCACGGCGACCTGGCGACCCAGCTGGAGGTCGTCGGCGAGGTAGACGTCGGCCATCCCGCCGGAGCCGATGCGGCGCACGATCCGGTAGCGGCCGTCGATAACGGTCTCCGGTCCCAGGTCGCGGGTCATTGCAGGAGCGCCTCCATGACCGCCTTGGCGATCGGCGCGGCGTCGGTTCCGCCGAAACCACCGACCGTCTTCTCGATCGTGACGGCGATAGCGACCTGCGGGTTGTCGGCCGGGGCGAAGCCGATGAACCAGGGCTGTGTGATGTTCTGCTCGATGTTGCGCTCCGCGGTGCCGGTCTTGCCGGCCACGTCGATCCCTTCAAGCGCCGCGGCGGTCCCTGTTCCCTCCTGCACCACGCGGGTCATCATCACCGTCAGCTCCGACGCGGTCCGGGAAGACATCACCCGCGAGTAGGTCCGCGGCTGGATGTCGAGCGCGGTGCGGCCCTCCGGGTCGATCGTGCGGGTCCCAATCAGAGGGTGCATCAGGACGCCACGGTTGCCGATCGCGGCGGCGACCATCGCCATCTGCAGCGGCGTGGTCAGAAGCTTGTCCTGGCCGATCGCCGTGCGCCCGATGTCGACGCAGCTGGCGGTCAGCCTGACGAGCTCCCTCTCCCCGTCGCGGGTGCAGTAATCGCCGCTGGCCAGGCGCTCGCTGGGGGGAAGGTCGACGGGGACCTTGCGGCCAAATCCGAGCCGCTCGGTGTAGCGCTGCATCGTCCGCTTGCCGAGCTTCTCGCCGACCTGTGCCCACCAGGTGTTGACCGACTGGGTCAGCGCGGTGCCCATGTCGATCTCGCCGTACTCCTCCCCGCCGGCGTTGTTGAGCGGGACGCCGGAGATGGGAAGGCCGTTCTTGCCGCTGAGAACCGAGTCGGGGGTGAATCGGCCCGAATCGAGCGCGGCGATGGCCGTAACCGCCTTGAAGGTCGAGCCGGGCGGGTAGAGGCCGGCGGTGTTGCGGTTGAGCAGCGGCGCCCCGGGGGCCTGGTTGAGGGCGCTGGTCGCCTTGGCGCTGCGAAGGCTGTTGGGGTTGTAGTCGGGAATAGAGGCCATCACCTCGACCCTCCCGTCCCGCGGGTTGAGGGCAACCACGGCCCCCGCCCGGCCCGCGAGCTGCTCGATGGCGACGCGCTGGGCGGCCGGGTCGAGGGCGGTCCGGAGAGT
>JAUMBN010000142.1:0-4406 GCA_032119675.1 Solirubrobacteraceae bacterium
CTCAGCTCGGCGGAGAGGCCGAGCGCCCCGCAGGGGACGCCTCCGCCGATCGCCTTGCCGATGGTGAAGAGGTCGGGCTCGAGCCCCCATGAGGCCGTGCAGCCCCCGGGCCCCTCGGAGAAGGTGTGGGTCTCGTCGATCAGGAGCAGCGTGCCGTACCGGCGAGTCAGCTCCCGCAGCGCCTCCATGTAGCCGGGGTCGGGAAGGATGATCCCCATGTTGGTCATTGCGGGCTCGGCCAGCACGATGGCCACCTCCCCGCCGGCCAGGGCCTGCTCCAGGGCCTCGACGTCGTTGAACTCCACGGCGACGGTGGTCTGCGCCGGGTCGACCGGGGCGCCGACGTTGCCGGCGCGGGCCACGGTCCGGCCGTCCTCGCCCACGGCCAGCGTCTCGTCGACCGAGCCGTGGTAGCAGTAGCTGTAGACCAGCACCTTGGGGCGGCCGGTCAGCTGGCGGGCCAGGCGCAGCGCTGCACGGTTGGCGTCGGTGGCGCTGAGCGTGAAGATCCAGTGGTCCATGCCGAAGCGCCGGCTCAGCTCCTCGGCGGCCACTATCGAGTCCTCGGTCGGGAGCATCGTGGTGAGGCCGTTGCCGGCCTGCTCGGCGAGGGCGGCGGCGGTCTGGGCGGGGGAATGCCCGGCCATCGAGCCGGTGTCGCCGAGGGCGAGGTCGACGTACTCGTGCCCGTCGACGTCGGTGACCGTCGTGCCGGTGGCACGCTCGGCGAATATCGGGAAGCCGCCGGCCCATCGCATCATCCACGGCATCGGCACCCCTCCGAGCATCGAGCGGCCGGCCCGCTCGTAAAGCTCGCGGGAGCGCGGGTGGGTCTCGCCGAAGCGGTCGACCTCCGTGGCCAGCAGGTCGCGGAGGCGGTTGCGGTCGAAAGGCGGTGCGCCGGTCTGGGGCGGGGCGGTGTCGGTCATCGCGGCGCCCCCGCCTCGAGGGTTGCGTCGAAGTCGGTCCCGGCGATGGGACCCAGGCACGGGAGGGTGGCGCCGGCCTCGCGGTAGCGCTCCAGCCCGGCCAGCACGTCGTCACGGTCGCCCACCGCGCAGAGGAGGTCGAGGAAGTCGCCGGAGATCGAGGCGGCCATCTTGCCGGGGTCTCCTTCGGCGGCGTCGTAGGCGGCGATGTCGTGGCCGAATCCCGAGCGCTCGAGCATCGCCCGGTAGAAGGGAAGCCCGAAGTAGGGGATCAGGTCGTGACGCTGGGCGTCCAGCGCCGCCGCGGCGTCGTCGGTGCAGGCCCCGGGGACGGCGGCCACGATCTCGAAGCCTTCAAGGCCGAGCCCGGCCCGCTCGCGTCCCTCGGTCACCGCGGGAACCACTACGTCCCGGATGTAGTTGGGGTTGCAGAGCCAGAGGATCACCCCGTCGGCGATCTCTCCGGCGAGCCGGAGCATGTTCGGGGAGAGTGCGGCAACGTAGATCGGCAGCCCGGGGAACGGCCCAATGCCCAGCGCGAAGGCCGTCTTCCACTTCTCGGTCTCGCCGACCGGCTCACCCCGAAGGATCGAGCGAACGATCCCGGCGTACTCGCGCATCTCGGTCACCGGCTTGTCGATCGACTGGCCGTGCCAGCCCTCGACGATCGGGCGGTGCGAGACGCCGATCCCGAGGATGAAGCGACCGCCCGAGAGGTCATCGACCGTGGCCGCTTCCTGGGCCATGGTGGCCGGAGTGCGGCTGTAGATCGGTACGACCCCGGTGCCGATCCCTATCGACTCGGTCGCCGAGGCGTAGGCGGCGCAGACGCCGAGGGCGTCGCGGCCGTTGATGTGAGTGGTCCAGGCCGAGGCATATCCGAGCTTCTCGGCCAGCCGGACCCGCTCTATGGCCGGCTGGAAGCTCTTGCCGGTCGATATGAAGCAGCCCGTCACCACGGGCCAACCCTAGCGGCGCCGGGCGCTCAGCCGCCGGCCGAACCGAGCGGCCGCAGCCGCCCGCCGGTGACCTGGTAGACGGTCACCTCGGCCTTCCTGGGGCCGGTCATCGTCTCCGGCGGCACGAGCATCCCGAAGCGGACGCCGTCGGGGGTGTCGTAGCTCTCGCCGACCGCCGCCACCGTGCCGTTCACCGAGACCGCGAGCGGCCTGCCGGAGCCCAGCCCGGTGATCCGCCCGGCGACGTTGAAGGGAAGGACGCCGCTGCCCGGCCTGATGTCCCGGTAGAGGGAGGGGTTGGCGATCCTTGCCCTGGCCTTGCCCTCGCCGGTCTCCAGTGGCCCGGCCTTCTTCCCGATCAGCTCCTGGTTGGGGCCGACGCGGTAGAGGGACTCGGTTCCCCCCGGGAAGAGCCTGGTCCAGCGGTCGACGATCACCTTTCGCTCGGCGAGCATCTTCTCGAACGGGTAGCTGACCGGGCCCCGCTTCTGGGAGGAGCGGACGGTCACCGGCTCACTGGGGAACTGTGAGTCGAGCGGCCGGCCCTGGTACTTCCAGCCGGTCTGGACCTCCGTTACCTCGGCGATGGTCGGGAGGATGTCGATCGAACGCGTGGGGGCGTCGCTGATCTTTCCTTCCTCCTGCCCGGGGTACTTGACGAAGAGCGGCGTGTTGGCCATCTCGGCGAAGTTCGTGCGGTTGATCGAACGCCGGGCCATACCGGTCTGGAAGGTGGCGCCGTGGTCGGTGGTGACGATCACCATCGACTTCTCCCAGAGGCCGGTGGCCTTGATGTCGGAGACGATCGAGCCGAGGATGCTGTCGGCGTACTGGGTCTGCAGCAGGAACCGCTGGAGGCCGACGTCGACCAGGTACTGGTTCTCTTCCCAGGTGTCGTCGGAGAGGCCGGGGACCTTGTTCTCGGCGATCGGGTACTGGGCACCGTTCTTCTCGAAGCGCCACGGAACGTGCGGTATCTCAAGATGGAGCACGAATAGCGGCGGCTTGCTGCGCGGCTCGTCGATCGTCTCGGCCAGCTTGGCGCTGCGGGCGAGGATCCGGTTGGCCTTCGACTCGCCGGCTATCGGCTCGTTGTCGCCGAAGCGGGCGTCGCGGCCTTCCGGGTACTGGCCCGGCTTGAGGCTGAAGTCGATCTCGCCGCCGAAGTCCTCGAAGTTGTTGTCTACGGCCGGCAGGCGGTTGGCGAGCTCCGGGGGATAGAGGACCCGGCGCTCCACGACAGTCAGGTCCTTGATCAGCGTCAGCAGCCGGTTACCGCCGCTGTCGGCCTCCTGGGAGCGCACCCTCACCGGGCAGATCGTTCGCGGGCAGACGCGCGTCATCGGCTCGACGTTGGTTACGTCGTATTCGGAAGCCAGCAGCGTGTAAACGCTCTGGGGGTAGGTGCGGGTGGGGCTTGGCCGGTCGGCGGGTCGCTGGCCGGAGAGGATCGCCGGCACCCCGGAGATCGTCCCGTCGGCGACCGTGGTGTTGTTCCGGTACCAGGTCGAGGTCTTCGCCAGGGAGCCGAAGGCGGGGAAGCGGGCCGAGTTGACCAGTTCCCTGCCGTCCATAAGGGCCGCCGCGGGCGCCTCGTCGAACACGACCAGGAATACCGGCGTGCCGTTTCCCTTGTCTTCGACCGCCTTGGTCTGGCCCTCGGCGGGGAAGAGGATGTCGCTGATAGGGGAGAGGAAGAGGAAGAGCACGATCACGACCAGCGGGGCCGGGCTGAGCCAGGTGAGGACGCTGCGAACCGCCGCCTGGCGCGCGTAGAGCAGGGCGAAGAGCCCGCCGATGGCCAGGGCCAGGAGGACCGACGGGTAGGTAAGGGTGGGTAGGAGGTTCTTCGTGAACTGCAGCGCGAAGATCGCAACGAGCCCGCCGACGAAGACCAGGTGCACGATCCGGCCCGCGCGCTTCGAGGCGAGGTCGACGAGCGCCTCGATACCCACCATCACCAGCGGCGGCAGGAAGACGTGGATCAGCGTGTAGAGGATGATGTCGCCGGCGGTGTTGCCGCGGGCGACGAAGAAGTCCGGCTCGTTCTTTAGGACGTCGAATACCGGCCAGACGACGGCGATCGACCAGAGGGCCGCCAGCTGGAGGCCCCGGACGAGAAGCGATGGCCACATACCGGCGTCCTGCGCGTCCCCCTGCTCAGCGGTGGCTGGTGGCTGCGGCTCGCCCCCCTTCGCCGGTGCCTCGTCCTGTGCCATCAGCCCCGGGGCTCGACCTCGTAGAGGATCCGCGTTCCCGAGGGGGTCTCCTCGCGCTCGGTCACGGTGAAGCACTCCTCGAGAACGCTCTCGAAGACCGGGAGGTCGTAGTCGTCGTGGATGCCCTCGCGCTTGGCGCCGACCAGGCTCCTGACCATCGGGTCCTCGCGCGTCGGGAATTCGATGACCATCGAGGAATCAAAGCCGGCCAGCCAGCGGATCACCTCGGCGAGGGGAACGTTGCCGGCGATCGAGATGTGGTGGACGACCGCGAGGGCGAGGATCAGGTCGGGATCCAT
>JAUMBN010000143.1:0-6455 GCA_032119675.1 Solirubrobacteraceae bacterium
GATCGCCACCGCAGTCGACGTCAGCCTTCCGCTGGTGCAGCTCTCGGTCGATCGCCTTGCCGGCGCTGCCGGGACGGCGCTCGGGCGCCCGGTGGTCTGCGACCTCGGGCTCGCCGCCGCCGACCTGCCCGCGATGATCGGCGAGGCGCCGGGCAGCCGGGTGGTGACCCTCTACGGGATCCTCCCCGGGATGGAGGCCTTCCAGGCGATGTCGGCGGCGCTCTCGCTGCTGCGCCCCGGCGACCTGCTGGCCGTTAGCGCCAACCTTCTCCCCGACCGCGACGGGGCGTTGGAGGAGATAGCCGCCCAGTACGACAACGAGCCGACCAGGCGCTGGCTGTGGGCGCTGCTCGAGGAGAACGGCCTGGGCCCCGGCCATGCGGAGATCCGCGTCGGCGAGCTTGCCGACCCGGGCACCGGAGCCCAGGCGGCGGTCGGTGCCTGGCTGGAGCCGGTCGAGGAGATCGAGCTCGAGCTCGACGCCGGCGAGGTGAGCCTCGAACCCGGCAGCCCGGTCCGGCTGCTGCGCTCAGCCCGTCACACCCCCGAGGGCCTGGGGGCGCTGGTAGAGGCCGCCGGCCTGGAGCTGCTGGCCGTCGAGGTCTCGCCGACCGGCGAGGAGGGCGTGGCCCTCGCCGCCGCGCCTAGCGCGGGTTGACGTCCTCGGGGCGGATCGCCGCGAGCGTGTCGAGGACCGCGCGCACCCGCGGCACCTCGTGGGTGCGGTAGAGGCCGGTACGCCCCAGCGTCGCCAGCACGGCGAAGAAGCCCTCGGCCGAGCGGACCTCCTCGCCGAAGAAGTCGAAGGCGTGGGGGAGGGCGTGGCAGACCGGAAGCCCCATCGTCCGCAGCCGGAAGGTGTTGAGGAAGATCCCCGCCTGGTGGCGTACGCGCGTCTCGCCGTCCTGGAGGTTCCCGTAGTAGAAGCCCATTCCCGGGTCGACGAAGAGCCGCTCGACCCCTGCCCCCCGCGCCTGCTGGACGCGCGGCTCGAAGTGGGCGATCAGGCCGGGGATCGGGTCCGCGTCGAGGTCGACGTCGCCGACTTCACGCACGTTGTCGCCCTGCACGAAGCAGAGGACGACGGCCGCCTCGTGCTCGGCGGCCAGGGAGTAGATCTCTTCGTGATGGGCGGTGCCGGTGAGGTTGAGCAGCGAGGCGCCGGCCTTGAGGCAGGCCTCGACCACTTCCGGCTCGTAGGTCTCGACCGAGACGAGAATCCCGTCAGCGCTCAGCGCCTCCACTACCGGTACGAGCTGCTCGATCTGGCTGGACGCGCCGACGCGCTCGGCGTCGAGGATCGTCGACTCCGCGCCGACGTCGATCAGGTCGGCTCCCTGTGCGGCCAGCACCCGTCCCTTGCGGATCGCGTCCTGTGGAGACGTGGCCACGCTCTCCCGGTACCAGGAGTCCCGCGACATGTTCACCACACCCATCACCGCCGGATCGCGGTCGAAGTCGAACGGGCGTCCCCCGATGTCAAAGCCGGCGACCGTCGCCTCGAGAGCGTCGGCGTGGTCGGCGGCCAGCCGCTGGAGTTCGGTCAGGGAGAGCACCGCGGGCGATCGTATCCCGCCTGCGGTCAGGGGACGAGGAACGGCGCTGTGCCGCTGGTGTCGATCACCGCGTCGGCACGGTCGCGGGTCTGCTCGCGAGCGAGGTGCCCTTCCACCTGTTTGCTCCAGCGGTCCCAGTGCATCTCGAAGACCTCGCCGTCCCGCTCCAGCGCCCGGCGACGGCGTTCGTCGTCGCCGAGCTCCATCCAGACGAGCAGGCTCAGGTACGGCTCGTTCGCAGCGGCTCCGCTGCCGGTGCCGCTCAGCACGAGGAACTCCGGCGGCTCGACTACCAGGGGCTCTCCGGGCCGGGAGGCCAGCCAGTCCCACTGCGGCAGCACGCCCGGCTCTCCGGCGGCGATCGGCGCGAGCAGCTCCTCCCGCGCCACGCGCGCGCCCTCCTCGAGCCCGTCCCAGCCGGGGTAGGCGTCCTCGATATCTACGTGCACTGCGCCCAGCTCTTCGGCGAGGGCTGCACCAAAGGTGGTCTTGCCGGCACCGGCGCGCCCGTCGACCGCCACGACCACCGTGGAGCGGGCGCCGGGCTCGAGCGCTGCGGCCCGGGCGGCCAGCTCGGTGGCGGCGCTCACTGCCCGGGCAGCAGCGAGTCGGTGTAGACCTCGGACGGTGCCGGCGGCATTCCCTTGATCACCCCGCCCTGCTCGAGGATCGCCCCCAGGCCGGTGAAGTCGGCGTCGGACATCGGTCCCCAGGTGCCGGTCTGCGGGTCGAGGAACTGCTTCGAGGCCACCCGGCTGGTGGCGATCGTGATCGCCCGGTCACGGCCGAGCGTGGCCTCGTTGGCGTCGATCAGGATCCGCGCCGCCTCGTCCGGATTCTCGACCGCGTACTCGTAGCC
This sequence comes from Solirubrobacteraceae bacterium, assembly GCA_032119675.1. Lineage (GTDB taxonomy): Bacteria > Actinomycetota > Thermoleophilia > Solirubrobacterales > Solirubrobacteraceae > F1-60-MAGs163. The sequence goes on from JAUMBN010000143.1 coordinate 2,416, forward strand.
CCTGGCGAGGGCGGCGAGGGTGCGCCTGAGCACGTCGCCGCGCGCGTCGATCGTCTCGTCGGCGGCGACGTAGACGGCGTTGGGGTAGTTGCCGGCCTCGCCCAGGTACTCGCGATACGGGAAGCCGCGCAGCTCGATGCCCATTTTCTCGGCCTGGATGTCGTCGATCCCGGCGAAGATCGCCGTGTAGTCCACCCGCCCGCTCTTCAGGGCGTCAAGGGCAGCCGTATTGATCACGACCTGGCGGAACCTGGGGTCGGTGGCGCCGTCGCGCTTCATGATCTCGGTGATCAGCGCCTTGTCGCTCTGGATCCCGAAGCCGCCGTAGAGCTTGCCGCTGAGCTGGGCAGGGCGCCTGTACTTCGAGTCGGCCAGAACCACGAGCTCGGTGGTGTTGCCGGCTACCACGGCGGCGACCGCCTTGTACTTCACGCCCTGCGAGCGGTTGATCACGACGTCGGGCGGGTAGCTGATGCCCAGGTCGGCCTTGCCGCTCTTGATCAGGGTCTCGGCGGGGGTGTTGGCGTAGGGGAGGATCTTCGGCTCGATGTTCTCGTCGGCGAAGTAGCCCTTGGCCAGCGCCGTGTAGATGCCCAGGTAGTTGGCGTTCGGCGCGTAGTCGAGGGCGATCGTCACCTGGTCCGTGGCGCCGTCCTTTCCACCCTCGTCCGAGCCCCCGCAGCCGGCCACCGCTACGACCATCGCGCACGCGGTCAGGGCGGCGGCGATCGGTCGGAGGAGTCGGCGGGCGGTCATGGCTTCCTTTCAGGTTGGAGGGACGACAATCGTGACGATAGGGGAGGCGGTTTGGCCAGGACGGGAGCGCGGCGCGGGTACGCTCCCGGCGTGAGCACCCCGGCCGACCGGCCCTCGCGCCGGCTCCTGCGGCGCCTGCTGCCACCGGCGCTGGTCCTCGCCGGCCTGGTCGTGGCGTGGGCGCTCGCCGTCTCCCTGTTCGCGGTCGACCCGGAGGTCCTTCCCGGCCCCGGGCTGGTCGTCGAGTCGACCTGGGCCGACCGCTCCGCCCTGGCGCCGGCGGCGTGGACGACGCTCCAGGAGGCCGTGCTTGGCATCGCCGTTGCGATCTTCCTGGCGGTGCTCCTGGCCGTGGCCATCGACTGGTCGCGCACCGCGCGCCGCAGCCTCTACCCGCTCCTGGTCGCCTCCCAGACGATCCCGATAATCGCCCTCGCCCCGTTGGTGGTGATCTGGTTCGGCTTCGGCCAGACGCCGAAGGTGGTGCTGGTCGCCCTCTTCACCTTCTTCGCAATCACCGTGGGCACGCTCCAGGGCCTTGCCTCCTCGGACCCGGACTCGATGGACCTCCTGAGGACGATGGGCGCCACCCGGCGACAACTGCTCCTTAGGGTGAGGCTCCCGAGCGCGATGCCGCAGTTCTTCACCGGGCTGAAGGTGGCGGTCGCCTACTCGCTGGTCGCGGCGATCGTCGCCGAGTTCGTCGGAGCCGAACAGGGGCTGGGCGTCTACATGACCGGGGCCAAGAACGCCCTGCGGACCGACCTGGTCTTCGGGGCGGTGGCCGTCACCGCCATTCTCACGCTCGTGCTGTTCGGTCTCGTGGCCCTGGCCGAGCGGCTCTCGATGCCGTGGCGACGCCCGGCGCAGGTGGAGGCCGACTGGTGAGCGCCGCGGGCGGCCAGCTGGCGCTGCGGGATGTCTCCAAGTCCTACGTCGGGCGCGACGGCCGGGAGGTCCAGGCGCTGGATGGCGTCGACCTGGCAGTCGGCCCGGGCGAGTTCGTGGCGCTTATCGGCCCGAGCGGATGCGGCAAGAGCACCCTGCTGCGGATCGCCGCCGGGCTGGAGCAGCCCGAGGCCGGGGAGGTCCTGCTTGACGGAGCGGTTGCGACGGAGCGGCTCGGCCGTTGTGCCTTCATGCCCCAGCGCGACGGGCTTCTTCCGTGGCGCCGCGTGATCGACAACGTGACGATCGGCCTGGAGCTCGAAGGCGTCGGCAGCGCCCAGGCCAGGGAGCAGGCGCTGCCGCTGCTGGAGCGCTTCGGCCTCGGCGACTTTGCGCAGTCCTGGCCGTGGCAGCTCTCGGGCGGGATGCGCCATCGCGTCGCCTTCCTTCGCACCGCGATCAACGGCAGGCCGGTGATGCTTCTCGACGAGCCCTTCGGCGCACTCGACGGAATCACCCGGGCCGAGCTGCAGCAGTGGCTGCTCGAGGTCTGGCGCGATCTCGGAACGACGGTGCTTCTCGTCACCCACGACGTATCCGAGTCGGTCTTCCTCGCCGACCGGGTGCTGGTGATGTCGCCCCGCCCCGGCCGGATCGTGGCCGAGGAGGATGTGCCGCTGTCCCGGCCGCGCGAGCTGCGGGTGGAGGAGACGCCGGAGTTTGCCGCCGCCGAGGCGCGCGTGCGCGAGGCGCTTCGCGTGGCGGTAACCGGTATCTAGGTGGCCCGGCGCATTCCCAAATCGGTTGGGCTCCGAGTGCTGGTCGGAGTGATCCTGACCGGCACGCTTTCGGTGCTGGACTCGACGCTCGTCGTTCCGCTGCTTACGTCGATCGGCCAGTCGTTTGGTGCCGGATCGGAAGTGTCATGGCTCGTGGCCGGCTACCTGCTCACCTCGACGGTCACGATCCCGCTCTGGGGTCGCTGGCTGGACCTGCGTGGGGAGAAGAGCTCGATGTGGGTTTCGCTTGGGGTGTTCCTGGCCGGAACGGTCGTCTCGATGAGCGCGCCGAGCCTCGAGGTTCTGATCCTTGGCCGGCTGATCCAGGGAGTGGGTGCCGGCGGAGTGGTGCCGGTGGGGCAGGCGATCATTGCCGCCCGCTGCACGAGCGAGGAGCGCGCTCGGCTGCAGGTCTATTACAACGTCGCCTACGGGGTCGCCGCTGGTCTTGGGCCGCTGCTCGGGGGCGCCCTGGTGCAGATCTCCTGGCGCTGGGCCTTCGCAGTGGTCGTTCCGGTGATCCTTTTGGCCGGTGCCCTGCTGTGGGGGAAGCTCACGTCCCGGCCGCGGGAAGCGGAGGTGCGGCGGTTCGACAGCCTGGGCAGCGTGCTTATGACCTCCGGTCTCACGCTGCTGCTGCTCGGGATTGAGCGGGGTTGGTGGTGGGCCCTGGCGGCGGGGGTCATCCTCGTGGTCGCTTTCGTCTTCCACGCTCTGCGTCGCCGGGACGGACTCGTCCCGGCGAGCCTCCTGCGCTCCCGGACGATCGCCGCCACGGTGGTCGTGGCGCTGGTCGTCGGGCTGGTTCAGTTTTCGATGCTCACCTACCTCCCATTTCTCTCCCAGCGGGTCGCTCCCTCACTGAATTCGGGGATAGTCGTTATCCCGCTGACTGTCCTTTGGATGACGCTGGGCGCCTTTACCGGAGTGCTGGCCATGCGCGTGGGGACGCGACTGCTTGCCGTCCTCTCCATGCTCTTCGCGGCGGCCGCGGCGATTACCGTCGTGGCCTCAACCGTTTACGCCTCGCTGCTTCTGGCCTCGGTTCTCGTGGGCACCGCCGCAGGCCTGATCCTGATTCCCGCCCTCCTGCTCTGCCAGCATGCCGCGCCGCACGAGGACGTGGGGGCAGCGACCTCCTTCATGGTGTTGATGCGTAATTTCGGCGGGGCAGCCGGTGCGGCCCTGACCGCGGTGCTGTTGGCCGACGAAGGCGTAAGGGTGGCGTTCGGGACGCTTTCCGTGCTGGCCTTGCTCGCCCTGCTGCCGGCGCTGCTGCTCCCCTCACCGAGCGGCGAACGGGAGATGCTCGCCGCCCGCGATGATCGGGCAACGGCCTGAGCGGCGCCCTGTAGCGGTGCGCCCGGCTCGCGGGTGACAAGTCGGTTGCTGCCGGGGCTAACCGGGCTGCGGCTGTTGCCCCGAGGCGCCGGCTGCGGCGTCCGAGGCGGTTCTGCTGGCCTGCGGTCCGCCCCGGACCTCCTTGATCGCCACCCAGACGATCGCCACCAGCGGCACGACGATCAGGGCCCCGATCACTCCCATCAGCGCGGTGCCCGCGGTCACCGAAGCGAGGATCACGATCGGGTTGAGGTTCAGCGTCTTCTGGTAGGCACG
>JAUMBN010000144.1:0-2323 GCA_032119675.1 Solirubrobacteraceae bacterium
GGTGCTCGTCGCCGCGGGGCTCGCGGTCGTCGCCGCGGCCGCGCTCTGCGGCGTGGGCGGTGACCTGGCCCGGGCCGCCCGGTTCTCCGTGCCCCTCGTGTTGACGATGGCCCTGGTCAACGCCCTGGTCGTCCGCGACGGGGAGACGGTCATCTGGCGCTTCGGCGAGCTGCCGGTTGCCGGCCAGGTTGACCTGACCGCGGAGGCCCTCGCGTACGGGCTGGTTCTCGGCCTGCGGATCGTGGTCATCGTCAGCGCCTTCGCCCTGCTGGTTGCGGTGGTGGATGCCGACGAGGTGCTGCGCAAGATGCGCCGGCCGGCCTTCCGCTCGGCGCTGACCGCCACGCTGGCCACCCGGCTGGCCGGCGTGCTCACCCGCGACGCGAGGCGGATGAACGACGCCCGCCGGGCGCGTCCAGCCAACGGCGGCGGTGGGAGGCTGGCTCTGGTCCAGGCAGTCGCGACCGGGGCGCTCGACCGTGCCGTCGACGTTGCGGCGACCCTGGAACTGCGCGGCTACGCGACACGCGGCCCGGTCGTCGCCGGTCGCGAGCCGTGGTCGCGAGACGACCAGGCCGTTGCCTGCTCGATCCTGGTACTCGCCGCCCTGATGGCCTGGGGCGTGGTCGCCGGAATTGGCTCACTTCAGCCCTACCCGACCTTCTCCATGGATGCGGGAGCGATTGAGGGCGCCTTCGCCGTAGCGCTGTTTGCGGCCGCGGTCCTTCCGCTGGCGCTCGTTGCCCGGGGAGGGGGCCGGCGTTGAGCGTCCTGCGGGTCGAAAACCTCAGCTACCGGTACCCGGGCGCCGACAGGCCGGCGCTGGACTCGGTCTCGCTGGAGGTCGAGCCGGGCGAGTTCGTTGTCTGCACCGGCCTCTCGGCCTCGGGGAAGTCGACGCTCCTGCGAGCCGCCTGCGGGCTGGTCCCCCACTTCCACGGCGGAGGTGTCTCCGGGCGGGTGACCGTCGGCGGCCTCGACACCCGCGAGCACCAGCCCGGCGACCTTGCCGGCGTGGCCGGGACCCTCCTGCAGGATCCCGAGACCCAGGTGGTGATGGGAACCGTTGGCGCGGAGCTGGCCTTCCCGCTCGAGAACCAGGGGCTCGGCCCGTCGGCGGTTGCCCGCGGGGTGGAGGAGGTTGCCCTTGCCCTTGGGATCGGGGAGCTTCTTGAACGCCCCGTCTCCGAGCTCTCCGGGGGCGAGCTCCAGCGGGTGGCGCTCGGTGCTGCGCTCTCCACGCGCCCGCCGCTCGTCCTCCTGGACGAGCCGGCGTCGCAGCTCGACCCGGTCGCGGCCGACGAGCTGATCTGGCTTCTTCGCCGGCTCAACGAGGAGTGGGGTACGGCGGTCCTGCTGGTCGAGCACCGGCTCGAGCGCTGCCTGGCCCACGCCGACCGGGTCGTGGTGCTCGACTCCGGCCGGCTGGCCTTCGACGGCGAGCCGCGCGCGATGCTCGAATGGGCGGCCCTGAACGAGCCGCCGCTCCAGACGCCGGCAGCCCGCCTCTTCGAGCGGGCCGGCCTCGTGCCGGTCCCGGCCGGCGTGCGCGAGGCGCGCGGGACCCTTCGCGACCACGGCCTGCTCGACGCCCTGCCGCCTTCCCCCGTTGCCCCCGACGGCGGGGCCGGCCGCCGTCGTCTCTCCTTGCGCCGCCGGACCCGCGGGTCGGCGGCGGTCTGCGCGAGCGGCGTCTGGGTCTCCCGGCCGGGCGCGGGGGATGTCCTGCGCGCGGTCGACTTCGCGGTCGCCCCGGGCGAGACCGTGGCGCTGATGGGTCGCAACGGGGCCGGCAAGTCGACCCTGCTGCGGCTCCTGGCCGGCCTCGACCGGCCCGACCGCGGCCAGGTCTCCCCCGCCGGGCCGGTTGCCCTGCTGCTGCAGAACCCCGGGGACTACCTGCTCGCCGAGCGCGTCGGGGACGAGGCGGGCGAGGAGTCGCTCGCCCTCGCCGGGCTCGCGGACGCCGCCGAGCGCCACCCGCGCGACCTCTCCGGCGGGGAGCGCCAGCGCCTGGCCCTGGCGCTGATGATGGAAGGAGAGCCTCCCGCCGCCCTCCTGCTCGACGAGCCGACCCGGGGGATGGACCGGGCGGCGCGCGGGGAGCTGGTCTCGAGGCTCCGGGCCCTGGCCTCGGAAGGCGTGGGGCTCGTCGTGGCCACGCACGACGCCGAACTGGCCGCCGTGGTCGCCGACCGCGTGGTCCTGCTCTCCGGTGGCCGGCCGGTGGCCGACGCGCCCCCGTCCGAGGTGCTGAGCGGCGGCTGGCACTTCTCGACCGAGACGGCACGGATCCTCGGCGGCGCAGGAGGCGCCTGTACGC
>JAUMBN010000145.1:0-7765 GCA_032119675.1 Solirubrobacteraceae bacterium
TAGTCGTTGGAGAGGTTGGTGCCGACCTGGATGAAGAGGGCCCCGAGCAGCGCGGCGGCGAAGGCCAGCCAGTCGAGCGAACCTTCCGACCACGCCAGCGCGGTGCCGACCAGCACCGGCGCCACCGCGGCCGGCAGGGTGCGGGGCCGGGCGGCCATCAGCCAGATGCGCCACCCGGCCGGGCGCGGCACCGCAGCTTCTCCGGAGGGGGCCACGGTCAGGGTCGCTTGGGGAACTGCCCGAAGTCGGGCTTGCGCTTCTCGACGTAGGCGTCCCGGCCCTCCTGGGCCTCGTCGGACATGTAGAAGAGGAGGGTGGCGTCGCCGGCGAGCTGCTGGACGCCGGCCAGGCCGTCATCGGCCGCGTTGAAGGAAGCCTTGAGCATCCGCAGGGCCAGCGGCGAGAGCTCGAGCATCTCGCGGCACCACTGCACCGTCTCCTCCTCGAGCTCCTCTATCGGGACGACCTGGTTGACCAGGCCCCAGTCGAGCGCGGTCTGCGCGTCGTACTGGCGGCAGAGGAACCAGATCTCCTTGGCCCGCTTCTGGCCGATCTGCCGGGCCAGGAGGCCGGAGCCGAAGCCGCCGTCGAAGGAGCCCACCCGCGGGCCGGTCTGGCCGAAGCGCGCGTTTTCGGCGGCGAGCGAGAGGTCGCAGCAGATGTGGAGTATGTGGCCGCCGCCAATCGCGTACCCGGCGATCATCGCCACGATCGGCTTGGGGCAGCGGCGCATCTGGATCTGCAGGTCCAGGACGTTGAGACGGCCGATTCCCTTCTGGGCCACGTCGTCGTCGCCGATGTAGCCGTCGTCGCCGCGGATCCGCTGGTCGCCCCCGGAGCAGAAGGCCATGTCGCCCTGGCCGGTGAGGATGATCACGCCGACATCGGGGTCGTCCTGGGCGCGGTTGAAGGCTTCGCTGAGCTGGAAGAGGGTCTGAGGCCGGAAGGCGTTTCGCACCTCGGGCCGGTCGATGGTGATCTTGGCAATCCCGTCGCCGCTCAGCTCGTAGCGGATATCGCTGTACTCGCCGTCTGCCTTCCAGTCGGCTGCGGGGCGGATGGTGGTCTCGTGGCTCATGGGGGTCTCAGAGGCTAGCTTTCGGCGGGTGCCGACTGAAGCCTGGCTGACCCGCGCCGCCGCCGCCCATCCGGGCCGGAAAGCGGTCGGCTCAATGGAATACGCAGAGCTGTACCGCCAGGCCCAGTCGGCGGCGCGCCGCATTGCGGCGTTGGGCGCCGCCCCGGGCGAGCCGGTGGCCCTCATGCTGCCCCCGGGGGAGGGGTTCGCCGTCGCCTTCCACGGCTGCCTGCTGCTGGGCTGCCCGGCGGTGCCGGTCGACCCATCCCGCCCGGAGGCCGAGCGGGAGCTGCTCACGCGCGCCTGCGGGGTGGTCATCGACGAGCCGCTGGAAGGCCATGAGGACCCGGCCGCCGCGCCGCGCGGCCACTTCGAGCCCGATGAGGTCGCCGTGGCGATGTACACCTCAGGGAGCACCGGGTCGCCGGCGCCGGTGGAGCTCTCCTACCGCAACCTCTGGTGGAGCGCAGCCGGCTCTGCCGTCGCCCTCGGGCTCGACCCGCGGGAGCGGTGGCTCTGCTGCCTGCCCGTGGCCCACGTCGGCGGCCTCTCGATTCTCGTGCGCTCGGCGATCTACGCCACCACGGCGATCGTCCACGCGCGGTTCGACACAGATGAGGTTCTCGCCGCGCTGACCCGCGAGGACGGGCCGACGATGGTCTCCCTGGTGCCGACGATGCTCGGCCGCCTCCTCGACGCCGGCCTGGAGAGGCCTCCCGCCCTTCGCTACGCCCTCCTCGGCGGCGCCCCGGCCCCCGACGGTCTGCTGGCCCGGGCGCAGCGTGCCGGCGTGCCCGTCGCGCCGACGTGGGGGATGACCGAGACCGCCTCCCAGGTCACGACCTTCGACCGGCCACTCTTCTGCACCTCCGTTTCCGCATCGCAGGACGGCGAGCTGCTGGTCGACGGCCCGACCGTCTCCCTCTCGTGCGCGCGGCCGCTGGCCACCGGCGACCTCGGCCGGATCGAGCCCGGAGGGGAGGTCGTCGTCACCGGCCGGGCCTCGGCGACGATCATCACCGGCGGGGAGAACGTCCAGCCGGCCGTCGTGGAGGCGGCGGTCGAGAGCCACCCGGCCGTGCTGGAGTGCGGGGCCTACGGTCGCCCGGACGAGGAGTGGGGGGAAGCCGTCGTCGCCATCGTCGTCCTGCGCGACGAGTCCGAGGTTGAGGCCGACGAGCTTCACGAATGGTGCCGGGATCGCCTCGCGCCGTTCGAGCGCCCGAAGGAGTTCCGCTTCGCCGGCTCGCTCCCGCGCACCGGAGCCGGGAAGATCGACCGTACGAAGATGGAGGAGGGCGATGGCTGACCGGGTTGACGATTCGGGCGAGGACCCGCGCGAGCGCTCGCGCGAGGCCTGGGACCGCGCCGCCCCTGGCTGGTCGAAGCGCCGGGCGATGTTCAGCGCCGCCGGCGAGCCGGTCAGCCGCCGCATCGTCGAGCTGGCGCGGCTCAAGCCCGGCCAGGACGTGCTCGAGGTCGCCGCCGGCCTGGGGGACACCGGCCTGATGGCCGCCGAGGCGGTGGCGCCGGACGGCCGGGTGCTGGTGACCGACTCGTCCGAGGTGATGGTCGAGGAGGCAGCCCAGCGGATCGAGGCGGAAGCCCCGGCCGGCGCGCGGGTCGAGGCCCGCCGCCTGGAGGCCGAGTGGCTCGATGTCTCCGCGGCCATGTTCGACGGCGTCGTCAGCCGCTGGGGCTACATGCTGATGCCCGACCCCGAAGCCGCCCTGCGCGAGGCGCGCCGCGTCCTCAAGCCCGGAGGGCGGATCGCGATCGGCGTCTGGGGCCCGCGCGAGGCCAACCCGTGGATCAACCTCGTCCAGGAGCAGCTCGAGCGGTTCGGGGTCGCCCCGCCGGTGGACGACAGCCTCCCCGGGATGTTCGCGCTCGCCGACGCCGCGGCGCTCGGGGAGCTGCTCGGTGCGGCCGGCTTCGTCGAGCCCGTGGTCGAAGAGGTGGCGGTCAGCTGGCGCTCGCCCGGCCTCGACGAGCGCTGGGAGGAGATGGTCGAAACCTCGGTCTCCCTGCCCGGAGCGCTGAAGGAGCTCAGCCCCGCCGCCCACTACGAGCTTCGGGAAGCCGTTGACGAGGCCCTCGCTCCCTACGTGAGTGACGACGGAACCGTCGAGCTGCCCGGGCTCTGCCTGGTCGGCGCGGCCGAAGCCTGAGCGGGCCCCGGCCGGGCCTCAGCGCGCGGCCGACCGCGCTGGCCTAGCATGGGCGCCTATGCCGCTCTACGACGACGACGCAGACCTCAGCCTCCTGGAGGGCAAGACCGTGGCCATCATCGGCTACGGCTCCCAGGGCCACGCTCACGCCCTCAACCTCCGCGATTCGGGGGTGAACGTGGTGATCGGCCTGCGCGAGGGCTCTGAGAGCGCCACCCAGGCCCAGGCCGAGGGCCTCGAGGTCCTTCCCGTCGCCGAGGCCGCAAGCCGCGGGGATATTGTCGTGGTCCTTGTCCCCGACGAGCTCCACCACGACGTCTTCACGGGCGAGGTCGCCGACGGGCTGGCACCCGGCAACATGCTGATCTTCGGCCACGGATTCTCGGTGCTCTACGGCGAGGTCGAGCCGCCGGCCGAGGTCGACGTGGCCCTCGCCGCGCCCAAGAGCCCGGGCCACATGGTCCGCCGCCAGTACGTGGAGGGCAGTGGCGTCCCGGGGCTGATCGCCATCGAGCAGGACGCGACCGGCAACGCCCAGGCCCTGGCCTTGGCCTACGCAAAGGGGATCGGGTGCACCCGCGCCGGCGTCTTCGAGACGACCTTCAAGGACGAGACCGAGACCGACCTCTTCGGCGAGCAGGCCGTCCTGTGTGGCGGCGCCAGCGCGCTGGTCCAGGCCGGTTTCGAGACCCTCGTCGAGGCCGGGTACGACCCGCAGATGGCCTACTTCGAGTGCCTACACGAGCTGAAGCTGATCGTCGACCTGATGTACGAGAAGGGTCTGGCGGGCATGCGCTACTCGATCTCCAACACCGCCGAGTACGGCGACTACACCCGTGGCAGCCGCGTGGTCAACGAGGAGACCAAAGCCGAGATGAAGCGGATCCTCGAGGAGATCCAGTCGGGCGAGTTCGCCCGCGAGTGGATCGCCGAGAACCGGGCCGGCCAGGAGAACTTCAAGCGGATGCGCGAAGAGCAGGCCACCTCGCAGATCGAGACCACCGGCCGCGAGCTGCGCTCGATGATGCCGTGGATCGAGACCGAGTTCTGATCCGTCGCGCCGCCACGAAAGGATTGGTGGCGCGATGAGCTCAGGCGCCCCGAAGATCCCGCAGGAGCTGCTGCCCTCCGACGGCCGGTTCGGCTGCGGGCCGTCCAAGGTCCGCCCCGAGGCGCTCGCCGCCCTGGCCGCAAGCGGCGCCGAACTGATGGGCACCTCGCACCGCAAGCCGGCGGTCAAAGGACTCGTAGGGGAGGTGCGGGAGCACCTCTCGACCCTGCTCGGCCTGCCTGACGACTACGAGGTCGTCCTGGGCAACGGTGGCTCCACCGCCTTCTGGGACGCGGCCACCTTCGGCCTCGTTCGCAACCGGGCCCTGCACCTGGTCTACGGGGAGTTCACGCGCAAGTTCGCCGATGCCACGGCCGCAGCCCCGTTCCTGGAGGAGCCGGTGCTGGTGGAAGCCGAGCCGGGAAGCGCCCCCGAGCCGGTTGCTTCCGATATCGCCGACGTGATCGCCTGGGCCCACAACGAGACCTCCACCGGGGTGATGGTCGGGGTCAAGCGTCCGGAGAACGCCGGTGAGGCGCTGGTCCTGGTCGACGCGACCTCCGGCGCGGGGGGCCTGCCGCTCGACGCCACCCAGGCCGACGTCTACTACTTCGCCCCCCAGAAGGCGCTTGGTTCGGACGGGGGTCTCTGGCTGGCGGCCTGCAGCCCGGCGGCCCTCGAGCGGATCGAGGAGATCGCGGCGGGCGACCGCTGGATCCCCGCCTTCCTCTCCCTCAAGACCGCGCTCGACAACTCGGTCCAGGACCAGACCTACAACACGCCTGCGCTGGCCACGCTCTTCCTCCTCAACGAGCAGCTTCGCTGGATGCTCGAGGTCGGCGGCCTAGACGGCTGCGTCGCGCGGACCTCGCAGTCGGCGGGGACGCTCTACCAGTGGGCCGAGGGCTCCGAGCTGGCCACGCCGTTCGTGACCGCACCGGACCTGCGCTCGCTGGTAGTTGGAACTATCGACTTCGACGAGAGCGTCGACGCCGCCGCCCTGGCGGCCGTCCTGCGCGCCAACGGCATTCTCGACACCGAGCCCTACCGCAAGCTGGGACGCAACCAGCTGCGGATCGGGATGTTCCCGGCGATCGACCCGGCCGACATCGAGGCGCTTACCGCCTGCATCGACTGGACGCTCGAAAACGGCAACGTGCTTACCTCGTCTTGATGGGCGAAGAGCGCCAGAGGGTCCTGGTCTGTGAAGACGTCGGCGAAGCCGGCGTCGAGCTGCTGCGCGAAAACGGGTTCGAGGTCGACCTGGGCTTCGATTGGGACCGCGAGAAGCTCGAGCAGGAGGTAGGTAATTACGACGGGCTGCTGATCCGCTCGGCGACCAGCGTCGACGCAGAGCTGATCGGGAAAGCCGACAGCCTCAAGGCGGTCGGCCGCGCCGGCGTGGGCGTCGACAACGTCGACGTCGAGGCGGCCACTGCGCGGGGAATCGTCGTCGCCAACGCTCCGGAATCCAACGTCGTCACCGCCGCCGAGCACACGATGGCGCTGCTGCTTGCGCTGGCCCGCAACGTCCCGCAGGCCCACATGGCGCTCGTCGACGGCCGCTGGGAGCGCAAGCAGTTCTCCGGGGTCGAGCTGAGCGGCAAGACGCTGGGAATCCTGGGCTTCGGCCGGATCGGCCAGCTGGTGGCCGAGCGGGCCCAGGGCTTCGACATGGACGTTGTGGCCTACGACCCGTACGTCGGCGCCGAGCGCTACCGCGAGCTCGGCGTGCGTCAGGCCCAGAGCAGCGACGAGCTCTACGAGCAGGCCGACTTCATCACCATCCACCTTCCCAAGACCCCGGAGACCGAGGGCTGGCTGAACGCGGAGGCCTTCGCGAAGATGAAGGACGGCGTCCGCATCCTCAACGTCGCCCGCGGCCCGCTGATCGTCGACGCCGACCTCGAGGCGGCGATCGACTCGGGAAAGGTGGCCGGGGCCGCGCTGGACGTCTTCCAGAGCGAGCCGATCACCGAGCACCCGCTCTTCGGCAACCCGAAGGTCGTCGTCACGCCTCACCTCGGCGCCTCCACCACCGAGGCCACCGACCGCGCGGGCTACCAGGCCGCCGAGCAGGTAGTTCGCGCCCTTACCGGCCAGGGCGCGACCAGCGCGGTCAACGTTCCCGCCGTCGCTGCCGAGGACCTCGAAGTCCTCGGGCCATTCGTCCCCCTTTCGCGGATGCTGGGCCGGCTGGCCGCGTCCCTGGCCAGCGGCCCCGCGATCGACCGCGTCGAGGTCGAGTACCTCGGGCGGATCGCCGACCGCGACTGCCGCCCCCTGACCACCGCCGTTCTCCTGGGCGTCCTTTCCGGACACACCGAGGAGCAGGTCAACGACGTCAATGCCCCGGCGATCGCCGCGGCCCGCGGCATCGTCACGATCGAGAGCTCGCGCACGAGCGCCCGGGACTTCACCGAGCTTGTCCGCGTGACGATCACCGGGGGAGATATCTCGTCCCGCGTGGTTGGGACCACCCTCGGCCAGCGTCACCGACCGCACCTGCTCGAGGCCTGGGGGCGCCGGTTCAACCTCCAGCTCCAGGAGTACCTCGCGATCTTTCGCTACGAGGACGTGCCGGGCATGATCGGTGAGGTCGGGACGATCTTCGGCCGCCACGGGATCAACATCGACAACGCCGCCGTCGGCTACGAGCCCGATTCCGAGGGTGCGGGAGACGACAGCGATGCGGTGATGGTGCTCACGACGACCACCCGCGTGCCCGAAGGGGTGATCGCGGAGATCGTTGCCATGGAGACCGTGCACGAAGGGCGTTCGGTCAGCCTCGGCCTGCCTGCCTGACGGCCGCAAATTGCGGTGCTTCACCACGGCGCCATATGCCGATATGGTTCAGGAGCGCCGCGGAGAGCGACATTCAGGGAGATAAGTGGCTGAAGCAGACATCACCCTTACGGGGCTGACCAAGAAGTTCGGGGAGATGGTCGCCGTGGACGACGTCGACCTCGAGATCCCCAAGGGCGGTTTCTTCGCGCTGCTCGGCCCCAGCGGCTGTGGCAAGACCACGACGCTGCGGATGATCGGCGGTTTCGAGGAGCCGACCGCCGGCACCGTGAACCTCGCCGGGGTTGACGTAACCAACGTCCCGGCCCACAAGCGCGACGTCAACACCGTCTTCCAGAGCTACGCGCTCTTCCCGCACATGACGGTCGCCGAAAACGTCGAGTTCGGCCTCAAGCGCAAGAAGGTCCCCAGGGAGGAGCGAAAGCAGCGGGTCGCCGAAGCCCTCGAGCTCGTTCAGCTAGCTCCACTGGCCAATCGCCGCCCGACCCAGATGTCCGGGGGCCAGCAACAGCGTGTCGCGCTCGCCCGCGCCCTGGTCAACCGGCCTCAGGCCCTGCTGCTCGACGAGCCTCTCGGCGCCCTCGACCTCAAGCTGCGCAAGCAGCTGCAGCTGGAGCTGAGCCGGATCCAGGCCGACATCGGTATCACCTTCGTCCACGT
>JAUMBN010000146.1:0-10150 GCA_032119675.1 Solirubrobacteraceae bacterium
TCCCCGCTCAGGGGATCCGCCCGGTCTCGTTCCAGTGGGTAATAACCGGCCGGTCGTGCTCGAAGCCGAGCACGCAGACGGCGGCGGTGCCGAGGTTCAGGAGCACTCCGTCCTCCGGCGGCAGGCCAACCCACCGGGCGCCGACCACCCTGAGGACGTGGCCGTGGGCGGCGAAGAGCCAGTTCCCCTGCCCGCTTCGCGCCGCGTCGACCAGCGGATCGACTCTCGCGCCCACGTCGGCGGCACTCTCGCCCCCCGGGCAGCCCTGGACGAAGAGCGACCAGTCGGGCACCGTCTTCTGGATCTCGGCGGTGGTGACCCCCTCGTAGTCACCGTAATCCCACTCGAGGAGTGCGTCGTCGGTGGTCGCCCCGTCGCCAAACCCGGCCAGGCGGGAGGTCTCGACCGCCCGCTCCATCGGGCTGGTGATCACCCGGTCGAAGCGCATGCCGGCGATGCGCTCGCCGGCGGCACGTGCCTCGTCACGGCCGGCGTCGGTCAGGGGGATGTCGCTGCGGCCGGTGTGGCGGCCGGAGATGGTCCACTCGGTCTCTCCGTGGCGCAGGAGAACGAGGTACCGGGGAGGGCCGGGCATGGCGGGGAACCCTAATGGCCCTAGGATCCCCGCGCGATGGCGACCACCGAAGAGGACCTGCACGGCGAAGGGCTGCTGGCCGGCCTTCACCGGCTCGACGTAGCCGTCTACGAGGCCCTGACAGCCAGCACCTCTCCCGGCCTTGACCGGGCCATCGCCGCGATCTCCGAGGCCGCCAACCACTCGAAGCCGTGGGTCGCCACGGCGGCCCTGCTGGCCGTCGCCGGCGGCCGGCGCGGGAGGCGGGCGGCGCTCTACGGAATCGGCTCGGTCGCCGTGGCCTCGGCGGTGGTCAACCTCGGCCTCAAGCCGCTCTGGCCGCGCACGCGGCCCGACCGCTCGGCGGTGCACCCCGGCCGCCACGTGCCGATGCCTTCGTCCACCTCTTTCCCTTCCGGCCATTCAGCGTCGGCGGTCGCCTTCGCCACCGGGGTCGGTGCGGTGATGCCGGCCGCCGGCGCGCTGCTGGCGATCCCGGCTGCGACAGTCGCCTACTCGCGGGTACACACAGGGGTCCACTACCCGGGCGACGTTCTCGCCGGGTCGCTGACCGGCTTCGTGCTGGCGCGCGCCACCGCTGCGGCGCTGCGCCGCCTCGGCGCCTGACTCCGCTCAGGCCGAGTAGCGGGCCAGCTCGGCCCGGGCAACCGAACGCCGGTGAACCTCGTCGGGACCGTCGGCGATCCTCAGCGTCCGCGCGCCGGCGTACATCGCAGCAAGCGGGAAGCGGTCGGAGACGCCGCCGCCGCCGTGCACCTGGATCGCCCGGTCGATCACCCGGCAGGCCATGTTGGGGACGGCGACCTTGATCTCCGCGACCTCGTTGCGGGCCGCCTTGTTGCCGGCGGTGTCCATCAGCCAGGCGGCGTACTCCGTCAGGAGGCGGGCCTGGTCGATCTCGATCCGGCTGTCGGCGATCTGCTCGCGAACGACTCCCTGGGCGGCGATCGGCTTTCCGAACGCCTCGCGCTCGAGGGCGCGCCGGCACATCATCTCCAGCGCCCGTTCGGCCATCCCGACCAGCCGCATGCAGTGGTGGATGCGTCCGGGACCCAGCCGGGCCTGGGCCATCATGAAGCCGCCACCCTCGGGCCCGAGCAGGTTGTCCACGGGCACCCGCACGTCCTCGAAGAGCAGCTCGAGGTGGGTCTCGCGGTCGAGGTAGCCAAAGACGGTCAGGTGGTCCACTTCGGTGATGCCTGGAGCGTCGAGCGGCACGAGAACCATCGACTGCTGGGCGTAGACGTGGGCCTCCGGGTCGGTCTTGCCCATCAGGATCGCGACCTTGCAGTCCTCGCGGCCGGCTCCGGAGGTCCACCACTTGCGGCCGTTGATGACGTACTCGTCACCGTCGCGGACGATCGAGGTCTGGATGTTGGTGGCGTCGGAGGAGGCAACGTCCGGCTCGGTCATCGCAAAGCAGGAACGGATCTCCCCCTCGAGCAGCGGGGCCAGCCACTGCTCCTGCTGCTCGGGCGTGCCGAACATCGTCAGCAGCTCCATGTTGCCGGTGTCCGGGGCAGAGCAGTTGAGCGCCTCGGGGGCAAGGTGGGCGCTGCGGCCGGTGATCTCGGCCAGCGGCGCGTACTCGGAGTTGGAGAGTCCGTCGGTCCACTCGGTGGCGTGGGGCAGGAAGAGGTTCCAGAGGCCGCGGCTGCGCGCCTCGGCCTTGAGCTCCTCGATGACCGGCGGGTTGAACTCGGGGTCGCCGGCCTCCTTCATCTGCTCGTCGTAGACCTGCTCGGCGGGGTAGATGCGCTCGTCCATGAAGGCGAGCAGCCTCTCCTTGAGGTCCTGGGCGCGCGGAGTGAGCGAGAAGTCCACGTCGCGAGGCTACCGGGGACGCGTGGCTCAGGCGGGGACGGCGGCGCGGTCGGCGATCAGGTCGGCCGCCTTCTCGCCGACCATGATCGCCGGCGCATTGGTGTTGCCGCCGGGGATCACCGGCATTACCGAGGCGTCCGCCACCCGCAGTCCCTCCACGCCGTTGACCCGCAGCTCGGGGTCGACGACGGCGTCCTCGTCGCTGCCCATCCGGCAGGTGCCCACGGGGTGGTAGAGCGTCTCGACGCGACGGCGAACGTCGGCCTCGATATCGGCGTCGTCGACGACGCCGGGCCCCGGGAAGAGCTCCTCGCCGACGATACCGGCGAGGGGCTCGCGGGAGACGATGTCACGGGCGATCTTGACGCCGGCCACCATCGAGGCCATGTCCTCGGGCTCGGCAAGCATGTTGGTGATGAACCGGGGCCGCTGGCCGGCGTCGGGCGAGGTGATCCACAGGCGCCCCCGGGACTTCGGCGAGACCAGGACGGGGCCGGTGGTCAGCGCGTGGCCGTCGTATGTAACGCGGCCGTGGTCGACGAAGTAGGCCGGGGCGAAGTGGAACTGCAGGTCGGGGGCCGGCAGGCCCGGGCGCGAACGGACGAAGGCGAAGGCCTCGGCGACGCTCGAGGCCAGCGGGCCGGTCTTGCGGGCGATCCACTCGAGCATCGCCTTGGGCTTCTCGGCGTCGGCCAGCGAGCCCCCGCCCGGCACGTCCCAGGTGCAGACGAGCATCGGGTGGTCCTGGAGGTTCTCCCCGACCTCGGGAGAGTCGTGGAGGACGTCGATCCCGAGCGCGCGCAGGTCGTCGGCCGGGCCGATTCCCGAGCACATCAGCAGCTGCGGCGACCCGATCGCCCCGGCGCTCACGACCACCTCGCGCCCGGCGCGTACCACCTCGACCGCGCCGCGGCGTCCGGCGCAGCGCACCCCAACGGCCCGGTCCCCCTCGAACTCGATACCGAGGACCGTCCTGCCGCGCAGGACGTTGAGGTTCGGGCGCTTCATGGCCGGCTTGAGGAATGCGTCGGCAGCCGACCAGCGCCGGCCGCCCCTCTGGGTCACCTGGACCGGGCTCACACCGTCCTGCTCGGGACCGTTGTAGTCGTCCACGTAGGGAATGCCCGCCGCCTGGGCGCTGGCGATGAAGTCGCGGGTCATGGCGCGGGGCGACCGCGCGTCCTCGACGCGCAGCGGCCCGCCGGTCGAGTGGTGCTCGGAGACGCCGCGGGCGTTGTCCTCCGAGCGCAGGAAGTAGGGCCGAACGTCGTCCCAGCCCCAGCCCGGGCAACCGGCCTTCTCCCACAGGTCGTAGTCGAGCGGGCGGCCACGCACGTAGAGCATCGCGTTCATCGCGCTGGAGCCGCCGAGCCCCTTGCCACGCGGGATGAAGAGCTCCCGGCCGTCGCAGTGAGGCTCGGGCTCGGTGTGGAAGGCCCAGTCGCGCCCGGTCTCGAACTGCTGGGCGAAGGCGGCGGGAATGACGACGCTCGGGTGCTTGTTCGAGCCGCCGGCCTCGACCAGTGTCACGGTCACCGAGGGATCCTCCGAGAGCCGGGCCGCGATGACGCAGCCGGCCGAGCCGGCGCCGACGATTACGTAGTCGCTTGCTGTTGTGCCGGAGTAAGCCATCAACCCATCATTGCCCACGGAAGGCCTGTGCGCAAGGGTGGCGGGCTCTTCCTGGCGCCTATGCGGGCGCGGGCGCCGGTGGCTCTCCCAGGCTCCGGCGCAGCGTCATGGCCGCGAAGGCCCCGACGAAGTTCACCAGCCAGAAGGAGATCAGCCGGTAGGCGATCACGGCGATCGCGGCGATCTGGGCAGGTATGCCGAAGGCGGCGAGGACCGCGGTCATGATCACCTCGACGATCCCGATTCCTCCCGGCGTAATCGGGAGCATCGCCGAGATGAGGGCCACCGTGTAGGCAACTATCACCGGCCCTATGCCATCCAGGTAGCCCAGGCCCCAGAGCATCGTGACCAGCACGGCGCAGTCCAGGATCCAGTTGGCCAGGGAGATTCCCGCGGTGACTGCTCCGTACCGGCTGGCCAGCAGGGTGCGGGCCATGCCGGCCAGCTGCTCGGCCCGGCGCCCGGAGGCCGCCGGGTCGATGCTCTTGTGCAGGCGGGCGAAGGGACGGACCAGCACGGCCGTCAGGCGGCCGGCCAGCGAGGGGCGCGCCACGCCGGCCCCGATAACGGCCAGCCCGACGGCCAGGACCGGCACGGCAACGATCGTCGCCGTCAGGTAGGGGCTGCGCGTGTCGCTGAGCCGGTCGATGGAGAGCGCGAGGCCGACCACGAAGAAGGCCAGCAGGGCGACGACGCTGATCGCCTTGGCCAGGCCGGTGGCGGTGGCGGCCTTCGAGACGTTGGCCCCCGAGCGCCTCAGCACGTCGGTGACCATGACGGTGGCGGTAACCGAGCCTCCGGGAAGGATCGCCGCCATCGTCGTCTGGGCGAACCAGAGGCGGGCCAGGCGCACACCCCGGGGGCACGGGTCGACGCCCATCGAATGGAGGACCCTCCGGAAGGCAACCATTCCCGCCAGCTGGGAGGCAATCTCCAGGCCGAGCCCGATTCCCAGCGCGTACCACTTGATCTGGAGCGCCTGGCGGGCCTGCTCCGGCATCTTGGTGAGGGTCGGCAGGAGTGCGTAGACGACAACTCCGATGACCAAAAGCCAGAGGACCCTGAGCGTGACCTTGTTGGTGAGCACGGCCTTGGCGTGGGTGAGGGCAGTGGCGGCCATCGGCCCTGAAGCTACCGGCCGCGGCGCCGGGCGCACCGGGCCGCAGCACGCGGGAGTGCGCTGGCGCGCGAGACCGCGAAACCGGGGGCGCGAACAGGAACCTGCGCACGGCCCGGCGGGGGGCGGTAAGTTGCCCCGGTTACCGGCGACCGGCCGGCCGACTGAGGAGAGAGACGAATGGCTTCCATCACCCGCAACCGCTTCATGCGCCTGGCCGTGGCCGCAGCCGCCCTGGTCGCGCTCGCCCTGCCTGCCGGCGCCGGCGCACAGGGCGCCATCCAGGGCAAGAAGGGCCCCAGCGGCACCGCCTTCTACTACCCGCCCGCAAAGCTGATCAAGGGAACTCCCGGCACGCTCATCTGGCAGCGCGAGGTCAAGTACACGCCGAACGGCCGGGTGGCCCTGCCGGCCGCTTCGAAGACCCTGCTCGTCCTCTACCGCTCGCGTGACCCCAGGGGCCGCCCCGTCGCGGTCTCGGGCACCGTCGACCTGCCGAAGACCCCCGCGCCAGAGGGCGGCTGGAAGATGATCTCCTGGGGTCACGGGACCACCGGCGTCGCCGACAAGTGCGCCCCGTCGCGCACGAAGGCCGGCGGCCCCGCCGACGGTTACATCCAGTACGCCTCGGCCACCGCCGACGGCTGGCTGAACGCCGGCTACGCGGTCGTGCGCACCGACTACGAGGGCCTGGGCACCGACGGCGCCCACCGCTACCTGGTAGGCCGCTCCGAGGGCCGCAGCATCGTCGACATGGCCCTGGCAGCGAGGAACCTGACTGCGCCCGGGACGCTCAGCGACGAGTACGTCATCGGCGGCCACTCGCAGGGCGGCCAGTCGGCCCTCTTCGCCGCCGCCGAGGCAGCCAAGGATGCTCCCGGACTCAACCTCCGCGGCGTCTTTGCCTACGCGCCGGCCTCGCACATCTACGAGCAGCGCGTGGCGATCGACGGCCTTGGGGCCGACTTCGGCGGACTCACCGGCCTGGCCGTGACGATCCTCGACAGCGCCGCCCGCGAGGCGGGAATCAAGACGAAGAGCCTGGTCAACCCGAAGGTGGCCAAGCTGCTTCCGGTCCTCGAGAAGGGCTGCTCGCCGGAGATCGGCAAGGCCTACGCGAAGATCGCGCCCAAGGACATCCTCAGGAAGGGCGTCAAGAGCGACAAGATCGACGCGATCCTCAAGGCGATGAACCCTGCGGTTTCGGTCCCGGTTCCGGTGCTGGTCCTCCAGGGCAGCGCCGACACCACGGTCTTCCCGAACTTCACCACCGCGCTCAAGGGCGAGCTCGAGGCGAAGGGGAACAACCTGACCTTCCGCGAGTTCGAGGGGCTGACCCACTCGTCGATCGTCACCGACCAGGCACCGCAGGCCGCCGTGCTCGAGTTCCTGCGCTCGAGCTTCGGCAGCTAGCCCCGCTACTGCGCCCGGCTCGCGGCCTTCGTCGCGAGCCGGGCCAGCAGCAGCTCCACCAGCGGCCCGTAGAAGGCGCGCAGCGCCGCCTCGAGCGGCGTCGGGGCCTCGATGTCCACGGCGACCAGGCAGCCATAGTCCCGGCCCTCGACCCGGTGGACCATCCGGGCGGGGCCGACCTGCCAGGTCCATGAGCTGCCCTCGCTGACCTCGGTGATGCGGGCCGGCACGGGCAGGACGCCCACCAGCCTCGCGTAGCCGCGGCGCCCCTCCTCGACCTCCGGCTCACCGAGCCCCCAGGCGCCGCGAACGTGAGGCGCCCATTCGTGCCAGCGGTCCGGACGGGCCAGCAATGCCCAGGCCTCGGCCGCGCTCGCTTCCGACCTCGCCTCGCAGGTAAACAACTAGCTCTCCACAGGAGCGGCGTCGGATGCCTGCGGGTCGCCGCCGCGGCGGGCGATCTCCGCCCTGGCGCGATCGATACCCCCGTGCTCGAGGGCGGCGACCGGCGACTCGCCGGCCCAGGCCAGGCGCCCGTGGCGCCTGACCTCGACGCTCATCCGGCCACCGATCTGCTCGATCGCCCCGGCGATGTTGCGCCTCTCGGCCGGAAGCGGAACCGGCAGTACGTGCGCCGCCCCCAGCGGTGCGGTCCCCTCGACGTCGACCTGCCAGCGGGCGCTGCGGCCGCGCAGCACCCAGCGCTCGTCGCCGATCTCCGCGCTCACCGGCGAGAAGGCCGGGTCGCCAAGGCGGATCAGGCGCCCGCCGGGCATCCAGGCGACGAGCCCGGTCACCTCGGTCGTAAATGGGCCCGGCTCGATCACCCCGCCGGCAAAGGCCACGCACGCCTCCGGCTCGGCGAAGCCCTGGGCCTGCCCCCACCACCAGGCCGGCGGGAAGCCGCCCTGGCCCCAGTTCTTCTCGCCGTAGACGCTTGCTCCGTCGAGCGTCCACTTCTCGTCGCCCAGGACGGCGGTGCCGGTGGCCCGGCCGCCGAGGAGCCACGGGTGCCAGTACTGGTTGAGCGCCGGCACGGCCTGGAAGACGCTTGACCCTCCCAGCACCCTTCTCGGCCAGACGACCGGGTCCTCGATGACCAGGTCGAGCCGGGCGTCCGGGCCCAGGTCGACCTTCACGCGGTCGGGCCCTGCGACGAAGGCCTCGCCGGCCGAAGCCCCGAGGCGCCCGGGGTCGGCGTCTGCCTCCGGCCACTCGACGGTCCGCAGGAAGCGGTTGGGGTACCCGGCCAGCCCCAGGGTCGCCCACCGCCCGTCAGCGGAGCGATTAACGCCGATCAGGGCAATGAGCGAGCGGCCCCGCAAGACGTCGGTCAGGCGCCAGTAGTAGCCCTCCATCGAAACGCCGTGGTAGGGCCCCGGGTCACCCCACGGCAGGTCCGCCCCGGTCGATCGGTAGCGCCCGAGAAGCGGCAGGCTCGTGAGTCCCATCATTTGAAGGTACGGATCGGTCCCGTTACGCGCGCAGTGGGGATCGCGTAGTTTCCGGGCTACGCCCGCCCCGGGCCGGCCCAACGAACGAATCGAGGACGACGATGGACGAAGAACAGCTCAACGAGGACATTGAGGTGGTGGCTGCCGCCGAGGACCAGCTGGAGGCCGACGCCGAGCTGGTCGCCGAGGCCGCCGCCGGCCTGGAGGTCGAGGCCGAGATAGTGGCCGCCGCCGAAGAGGAGCTCGCCGCCGAGGCCGAGATCGTCATCGCCGCCGAGGAGCAGCTCGGTGCCGACGCCGCCGCCGTGGCCGAGCTGGCCTCTGATCCGGGCGCCGACCCCGAGGCCGTTGCCGCCGCCGAGGAGGCCCTGCTCGCGGAGGCCGAGGTGGTGGCCGCCGCCGAGGAGCAGCTCGTCGAAGACGCGATCGTCGTGGCTGCCGCCGAGGAGCAGCTGGCAGAGGACGCCGAGGCCGTGGTCGAGGGAATCGAGATCGTCGAGGCCGAGGCCGAGATAGTCGGCGCCGCCGAGGAGGAGCTGGCCGCCGAAATCGTCGACGAGGCGATCAAGGAGGCCGGGGAGGAGTAGAGCGGCAGCCGCCGCGGCGCTCAGACCCCGGACTCGACGGTCACGCGGCCGTCTTTAGCCGCCTCGACGAGCTGCTGGTAGTCGAGCTCGTTCTGGTCGGCGTAGTCGTCGCCGAACTGGGCCATCGCGTCGGCAAAATCGGAGTCGGTACCCACGTAACCGGCGATCTTCGCCGGGTCACCGGTGCGGGCGTGCCCGCGCGCAAGCGCTGCAGCACAGAGCACCCCGTAGCCGGCCAGGCGGTCCGGGTCCATCTTCTCCACCTTCATCGAGCCCTTCATGTCGCGAAGCTGGCGGATGTAGAACTGGTCGTGGAGGCCGGTGGGATTGGTCATCCACCCCAGGAACGAGTCGCTGGCGCTCTGCATCAGCCTCTGGCCCTCCACAACCCTCTGGCCGTGCTGGGGGTAGGCGCTGGCGCCGGCGTAGGGCTCGAGAACCGAGGCCTGGGCCTGCTTCATCTGGAGGAAGAGCGGGTCGTCGTCGCGGTCGCCCATCGTCAGGAGCATGAAGGCGCGCGTTCCAACCGACCCCACCCCGACCACCTTCCGGGCGAAGTCCACCATCCGGTAGCGGCCGACGAGGACCCTCTGGGCGACGCCGAGCGTCGAGAGGTAGGCCTCCCACCCCTGGTCGATCACCGCCCGGGCCATCGGGAGGTGGTCGAGCGGCAGCCGCTCGACCACCGGCGGGTCGGACTTGATCTGCCAGCCGTCGGGGGTCAGCTCGGCGTAGCGCTCCAGCGCCCCCAGGTTTGTCTTGCTGTGGGCCTTCTCGACCGTCTTCTGGGCCCTGGCAACGACCTTGTCGTCGTCGTTCTGCTCGATGATCGTGAGAAGGTCGTCGACGTTCAGTCGCGCGTACCAGACGTCGAGGAACTTCATCTGGGCCAGGAGGTTGATGTTGGCCTGGTAGCCGGCCGCCGTGGCGAAACCGGCGGCCCGGGCCTTCTTCGGCGAGAAGCCGTTGTCGCGGCCGGCGATGACCACGCTCGCCACCAGGCGCTTGAGGTCCCACTCGAACGAGGCGGGAAGCGTCTCGTCGAAGTCGTTGATGTCGAAGACCATGCGGCGGTCCGGCGCCGCGTACATCCCGAAGTTGAGCAGGTGGGCGTCGCCGCACACCTGCGCCCGAATATCCGAGGTCGCCGTGCGGGAAAGATCCCACGCCATGATCGCCGCGCCGCCGCGGTAGAAGGTGAAGGGCGAGACGAGCATCCGGCCGTAGCGGATCGGAACGAGCTCCGGCACGCGGGTCTCGGCCTGCTGCTGGAGGATCGCGACCGGGTCGGGCCGGTCGGCAGGCGCGGTCCAGCCGGCCTGGTCGGCGATCGGCACGGCCTCACGAACCGCCTTGCCGGCGGCGAACCGCTCGGCCATCCGGGGCGGGATCTCCTTCGGCAGGTCGGGGAGGAGGCGCTCGTCGAGGACGATCTCCTCCCGCTTGCCGGCCTTGCCCTTCTTCGCGTCCTTCTTCTTGCTCTTCTTCGCCATGGACGCGAAAGCTACCGGGGTACGGCCGGCAGCGG